>CAZCVB010000076.1:0-10232 GCA_964501805.1 uncultured Desulfobacteraceae bacterium
TCAGGGCTTGCAGAGGCTTCGCCTGCAGAATTCGATGGTGGCTTTTTTCATCCCCCTTACCTGCTCAAGTCTCAGGCACCGCTGCCTGATGAGACCGTTGATCAGGGCGATGAGAACATTCACGGTAGGTTCGACCGGCACCTTCCAGAACTCCCCGGATGCCATCCCTTTCTTGAGACAGTCCCTGAGATAGGAAGTCAGGAATTTTCGCTGGGTTTCCGCGATCCTGGCGCATACGTCGCCCTCATCCCTCAGACGGGCCGGACACGCACTCGCAATCAGATACGTCTCGTCAGGCATGTCCCGAACAATGTCGAAGTGAAGGGTGATGAGTTTCTCGATCCTTTTGAACTGGACAGGCCCACCTTCCCCGAGTGTTTTCATTCGGGACAGGTAGCCATCCGAGCCCTTTTCAAGGATATGGAGAAAAAGGTCTTCCTTGCCCTTGAAATGGTAATAAATCAAGGGTTCGGTGATCCGTGCCTCCCTGGCGATCTGGATCGTGGTGGTGGCGTCAAAGCCCTGGGCGGCAAAAAGACGGGCCGCCGTCTTGACCAGTGTGTCTTTTTTACTCAAAGCGCCGGACCTCCCGTTCAAGTCTGTTGTAAGGGACAAGGACCTTTTCCCGAATTCACACCTACCGGCCTTGAGACGGCATCATGTCCGCCCCCATGACCCATGCATAACTTATGGCTAACAAAAAGGAGACTGGATGTCAATCGACAGGAAACCGGCAAGGGACCATTCCGCTCTCCCCTTTAAACTGGCGCACTATCCCGCCCCGACCGGCGCATGGAAAAGAGACGGCGGAGATCTTGGGGAAAAATGGAGATAAAGATCGAGAGGGGCTTCCCAGAGGCGCTTCACAGGCGCTGCCGAATTGGAAGCCCCCGGACGCGGTCGCCGTTGTCAGGTTGAACGTTATCGAGGCACCCCGCGATCTCCCTGATTGACAAAAGCCGGCGGTTCGTGGAGAACAGGACAAGAAACGGTTCCAGCCGTCCGGGAAATCGCATCGGGGCCGTGAAAACCAGGAACAAAGGACCGGGTGATTATCATGCATCATGAAACCATTTGGATCGGGATCGGGTTTTTGGGACAATTTTTTTTCTCGGCACGCTTTTTTGTTCAGTGGATACAGAGCGAGCGGCTCCGCCGCAGTGTTGTTCCGGTGGCCTTCTGGTATTTCAGCATCCTGGGCGGCATCACGTTGCTGAGCTATGCCGTCTATCGAAAGGATCCCGTATTTATCGTCGGCCAGGCCTCCGGCCTCCTGATCTACCTCAGGAATCTCTATTTCATTTTCCGGGAAAAAGATACCGCATCATCCGGTACCGGATAAAAAAAGACGTTTTCATCCCTGTTCAAAGAAATTTCAAGATTCCTGAAAAGCCGTCACCCGGGCGGCCGGGCGATGATGCGGGCCCCCGGGGCACGGCATAAGAAAAATTTTCCCGGATCCCGCAGCCATTGCGCTTTCGGGATTTGGGTCTCAAAAAATCATGGATAAATCAGCGCTTCAGCCGTTCGCTTGACAAATCAATACAATTATGTCATAGGATTTTTATATCCACTCCAAAAAGTTCCCTCCCGGGCCGCCCGGTCAACGGGAGTGCCTCAAATGTACGACACCGTTCGTCCTCCTGGAGAAAAGCTCAGGGGGTAGTATCTGAAAGTAATGGGCCTTTCACTGATAACGATATGATTTCACTCCCAGGCCTGCGTAAAAGACAGGGCCAGCCGTAGGCAGGGATGTCGGCGGGACTCTGTCCGCCGGTGAGCGATCCGGAATCTTCTCCCGAAAGGCGACATGATGTCTGTATCCACCCGTGATTACATCGAGGAAAGGAGCATCGGCCGCCGGAACGAGGACCGCCTGGTCCGGGACCGCATCCGAAAGTACGACCAGATCTTCAAGGTCGGCCAGATCATCACTTCGGAAGTAAACCTGGACACCCTGTTCGAGGTGATCATGACCGAGACCAACCAGATCCTGGGCACCCGGCGAAGCACGGTCTTCCTGCATGACAAAAAGGCCGGGGAGCTGTGGTCCCTGGTGGCCACCGGCATGAAGAGAAACGAGATCCGCATCCCGGACAATTACGGCGTGGCCGGATGGGTCTTCACCCGCATGAAACCCCTGATGATCAACGACGCATATAACGATCCCCGCTTCTATTCCGAAGTTGACAAAAAATCGGGCTTCCGGACCCGGAATATCTTCTGCGTTCCGCTCATGAACCGGCAGGGTGAATGCATCGGCGCGCTCCAGGCCCTTAACAAGGTCTCGGGCCGGTTCACGGACCGGGACCGGGACCTGCTCTCGTCCATCTCCTGCTATGTAGCCATCGCCCTTGAAAACGCGAAGCTCTATGAAGAACTCAAGGCCCTGGACAGGGCCCGCGAACGGGTGATCAACCACCTCTCCCACGAGCTCAAGACCCCCATCGCCATTATTTCCAGCGCCCTGGCCAGGATTTCCCGGGAGATCCGGAAGATTCGAATCGTGATTTTCCCGGATGAGGCATTTTTCCCCATTTGGGACACTTCGCCGCATTTTTATATTTTTACCCTTCTTACAGGCGGTTACTCCGGCCCGGTCACCATCGAACGGGGCATTATGCCCCATTTCACCGCCCCCCCCTATTCCTCAAATCCACGGGTATCCACCCGATAAAACGCCGAAAAAAAGACTTCCGACATCCCGGGCATGAATATTGCCCTGGTATACGGACAGAAAATCAGTGCGCCCGGCGTTTACGACCCAAACGTCACCGGTTGAACCCTCAAGGCGGCGGACCCGATGACCACGCATAAGACGATTCTTATCGCCGAACCCGAAAAGGCCCTTTCAACAGGGCTCCGCCCCTTTCTGGAGGACAACGATTTTCATCAGATCCATGTGACGACCCTGAAAGATACCCTTTTGACCATCCAGTCCCAGCGGATCCACGTCCTGCTCCTGGACGCGGCCCTCCTGCACGAAGACTGCGGTTTTATCTCCATCATCAAGGGGATGGAAGAAGACCTCCCCATCATTATCTGCGCCGAGACAAACACGCCGGAATTCGAGAGCAAGGTAAGAAAGGAACGCATCTTTTTTTATCATATCAAATCGTTCGGCCTTCAGGACCTGGAGATGGCCGTTTCAAACGCGGTGAGGATCCGTTCGTGAAGATCCGCGGCCGCGGCCGGGAAAACCGGAAATGTGAAGGGATGACGGGGAGGACCTCAACATGTCGTTAGCCGAGAAAATCGAGTCAGGAAAATTTATTGTCCTTGGAGAATTCGAACCGCCGAAGGGCGCGGATTTCTCGCCGCTTCTTGAAAACGCCGACCGGGTGAAAGGCCGGCTGGACGCGCTGGTGATCCCGGAGATGGCCAACGCCGTGATGAAAGCCAGTTCGCTGGGGGGATGCGCTTTTCTGCAGCAGCATGGCTTCGAAACCGTTTTCCAGGTCTGCTGCCGGGACAGGAACCGGCTGGCGCTCCAGGCGGACATCCTGTCCGCAGGGGCGCTGGGCGTCCCCAACATCATGGCCGTTCCCGGCGAGGACATCCGCTTCGGCGACCATCCCCAGGCCAGGGACGTATTCGACCTGGACCTGATCCAGCTGCTGGAGGTCCTTCGAAACTTCAGCGCCGGAAAGGACATGGCCGGCGTCGAACTGGCGGGCGCGCCCCGTTTCTGCCCGGGATCCTCCATCGCGGCCGGCGCCATGGGCGGAGCCCTGGACATCGAGCTCAAAAACCTGGAAAAGATGATCGGGACGGGCGTCCGGTTCGTCATCACCTCCCCCGTCTTCGATCTCCACCTCTTTTCACAGTTCATCAAACGCGTGGACATGAAAAAGGTGGCCGTGATTCCAACGGTCCTGCTTCTCAAGTCCGCCGGCATGGCGCGCTACATCGACCGGAATATCAAGGGCATCTCCGTCCCAAAGGAGATCATACGGGACATTCAGAAATCACCGGACAAGGCCGGCGAATGCATCCGGATCGCGGCGGATCTGATCTCCCGTTTCAGGGAGATGGGCATGGCGGGCGTCATGATTTCCACCGTGGGCTGGGAAGACCGGCTGCCGCGGATCCTGGATGCGGCCGGGCTATAGGGACCGGCAGAAGGAAGGCGCTTCACCGCCACGGAACAACCGTCCCTTCCGGAAAAGGGCCGGGGCACGCGAACCCACAGAAACCACAAGGAGACAGACAATGGCCAATATCAACAGCGGGAAGCCGTCGGGATCGGTCATGGTCCTGGGCGGCGGTATCGCCGGAATGCAGTCCGCGCTGGATCTTGCGGATTCCGGCTACTATGTCTACCTGGTTGAGAAATCCTCCGCCATCGGCGGGCTCATGTCTCAACTGGACAAGACATTTCCCACGAACGACTGCGCCATGTGAATCATCTCGCCCAAACTGGTCGAGGTCGGCCGGCACCTGAATATCGAACTGTTGACGGGGACTGAACTCCTGGATCTCCAGGGAGACGCGGGTCATTTTACGGCCCGTATCCTGCAGAAACCGCGGTACATTGACCTGTCCAAATGCACGGGCTGCGGCGAGTGCGCCAAGGTATGTCCCGTTGAACTCCCCAACGAGTTCGATGAGGATCTTTCCACGCGCAGGGCCGTGTACAAGCTGTATCCCCAGGCCATCCCCGGGGCCTTTGCCATCAGCAAGCGCGGAACCGCGCCCTGCAAGGCCACCTGTCCCGCCCATGTCAGCATACAGGGCTACATCGCCCTGATCCGGCAGGGGAAATACCGCGAGGCCCTGGCCCTCTTCAAGGAAGCCCACCCGTTTCCCGCGGTCTGCGGGCGTGTCTGTCATCACCCCTGCGAGGAGATCTGCACCCGGGGTGACGTGGAGGCCCCTCTTGCCATCCAGTATCTCCACCGTTTCCTCGCGGACATCGATTTCTCGGGCGAGGCGCCGTACGTACCGGAGACGCCGGACGGCAAAGAGGAGCGCATCGCGGTGATCGGATCGGGGCCCGCAGGCCTGTCCGCCGCCTATTTCCTGGCCCTGAAGGGATACCCGGTCACCGTGTTCGAAAAGCTCCCGGTGGCGGGCGGCATGATGGCGGTCGGCATCCCGGCATACCGCCTTCCCCGCGATGTCCTGTCCGCCGAGATCCGGATCATTGAAAAAATGGGGGTGGAGATCAGAACGGGCGTCACCTTCGGAGAAGACATCACGCTCGACAGCCTCAGGGCCGACGGGTACCGCGCCGTTTTCCTCGCCACGGGCCTCCACAGGAGCCGGCCCCTGAACGTCGAGGGAGAAGATCTCCCGGGCGTCCTCAAGGGCGTTGACTTCCTGAGACAGGTCTCCCTCGGGGATCCGGTGTCCCTGGGAGACCGGGTCGTGGTGATCGGCGGGGGAAACGTGGCCATTGACGTCGCCCTGAGCGCCCTGCGCAAGGGCGCCGGATCCGTGACACTGGTCTGTCTTGAAAAACGGGAAGAGATGCCCGCATGGGATTACGAGGTCGCGGAAGCCGTTGAAGAAGACGTCCGGATCATGAACAGCCTGGGGCCCCGGCGCTTCCTCCACGAGGACGGGCGTCTGTCGGGCATCGAATTCAAACGGTGTACCGCCGTGTTTGACGAGACCGGCGCCTTTAACCCCCGATATGACGAAGACGACCTCACCCGCCTGGAAGCGGACACGGTGATCGTGGCCATCGGCCAGGCCGCCGATCTCTCCTTCTCCCGGACGGAAGGCGTCCCGTCGACCCCCCGGGGCGGCATCGAGGTGGACCCGCTCACCCTTGAAACACCCGTTGAGGGAGTCTTCGCCGGCGGTGACGTCTGTTACGGGCCCAAGAGCGTGGTCGAGGCGGTGGCATGCGGAAAAGAGGCCGCCATCAGTATCGAGCGATACCTGTCAGGGCGGGATCTCAGGGAGGGTCGGAAGACGGAATGGGATTATGAAAAACCCTCCGTGGAAAGCGAGGCCGTCAGAGCGCGGACCCCCGTGGAGAAACTCCCGGTGGAACAGCGGCAAGGGAATTTTCACGAGATCTGCCGGGGATTCGACGAGCAGGCGGCCCAGGCCGAAGCGGAGCGGTGTCTCAACTGCGGGATCTGTTCGGAATGCTACCAGTGCGTCGGGGCCTGCGTGGCCGAGGCCGTCGATCACACGCAAACGGCCGTGGAAAAAGAGATCGAAGTGGGTTCTGTCATCCTGTGTCCCGGTTCCGACGCCTTCTCCCCTGAACCTTACGAGGACATGTACCATTATGCCGAGTATCCCAACGTGGTCACCAGCCTGGAATTCGAGCGGGTCCTGAGCGCCACGGGGCCCACGCTGGGGCACCTGGTGCGCCCGTCGGACGAAAAGGAACCCCGCCGCATCGCCTGGCTCCAGTGCGTGGGATCGCGGGACACGGCCAGCTGCGGAAACGAGTACTGTTCAGCGGTCTGCTGCATGTACGCGGTCAAGGAAGCGGTGATCGCCAAGGATCACAGCCAGGGGGACCTGGAGACCACCATCTTTTACATGGACATGCGCACGTACGGGAAGGATTACGAGAAATACTACCGGCGCGCCAGGGACGAGCACGGCGTGCGGTTCATCCGGTCCCGGATCCACACCATATCGCAGGTGGAGGAGACCAAGGATTTGGTTCTTCGCTATTCGGATGAAGAGGGGACCCTTCATGAAGAGACCTTCGACATGGTGGTCCTCTCGGTCGGGCTCGAAATCACCGCGGAGACCCGCCAACTGGCGGCGCGTCTCGGGATGGCGGTGGACGGGCACGGATTCGCCGTCACCCATCCCTTCAACCCGACGGCCACCTCCCGGCCGGGTGTCTATGTGAGCGGCGCCTTCCAGGCTCCCAAGGATATCCCCGCATCCGTCACCGACGCCAGTTCGGCCGCATGCGCCGCGAGCATGGATCTGCAGGAGGCACGGGGAAGCGACATCAAAACGCTGACCATGCCGGACGAGATCGATGTGGCCGATGAATCCCCGAGGATCGGCGTCTTCGTGTGCAACTGCGGCATCAACATCGCCGGCGTGGTGGATGTCCCTGCGGTGACGGAATACGCCGCAGGCCTGCCCGGCGTGGTCCTGGCCGACCAGAACCTGTTCACCTGCTCCCAGGACACCCAGGACAGGATGAAGGAAATGATCCGGGAACATGGTCTCAACCGGGTCGTTGTGGCGTCGTGTTCCCCCCGCACCCACGAACCCCTGTTCCAGGAGACCCTTCAGGCATGCGGCCTGAACAAGTACCTGTTCGAGATGGCCAATATCCGGGACCAGGATTCCTGGGTCCACGGCGACGCGCCGGAGGGGGCCACGGAAAAGGCCAAGGACCTGGTCCGCATGGCCGTTGCCAGGGCCGCCCTGCTGAAGCCTCTCCGGGAAAAAAGGATTCCCATCAACCGGCGTGCGCTGGTGATCGGCGGCGGCATCGCGGGCATGAACGCCGCCATCGGCCTGGCCGACCAGGGATTCGAGACGGTCATCGTAGAAAAGGAACCCCAGCTGGGCGGTCTTTGCAGGGACCTGACCACGACGCTTGAGGGAGAAGATATCCAGAGATACCTCCTGGAACTGGTGGACCGGGTCACCACCCATGACAGGATCCAGGTCCTGACGGAATCCCTGGTGGTCGGCTTTTCCGGGTTCAAGGGAAACTTTACCACGGAGGTCATCGTGGGTCCCCGCATGTACGAACGGAAAATCGATCACGGGGTGATCATCCTGGCCACCGGGGCCGTTGAATACAAGCCGGAGGAATACCTGTACGGACAGGACTACCGGGTCATGACCCAGATCGAATTAGGGAAGCGGCTGGAGGTCAAGGGGGCCTCCGATCTGAACCGGGTGGTCATGATTCAGTGCGTGGGATCCCGAAACGATGAACACCCCAACTGCTCGCGGGTCTGCTGCCAGAGCGCCGTGAAAAACGCCCTTCATATCAAGGAACTGAACCCGGAGGCCGAGGTCTTCATCCTGTACCGCGACATGCGCATGTACGGCCTCATGGAGAAATATTACACCGAGGCGCGGCGCCAGGGTGTTATTTTCTCCCGTTTTCCCGAAAATGCCCCTCCCTCGGTTGAGACGGCCGACGACGGAATCGTGGTGACATTCAAGGACCACATCCTCCAGCGGGACATCCGTATCACGGCGGACCGGCTGGTCCTCAGCGCGGGCATGGTCGCGACGGACACGGGGGAACTGGCGTGCATCCTCAAGCTCCCGAGGAACGAAGACGGCTATTTTATCGAGGCCCACGCCAAGCTGAGACCCGTGGAACTGGCCAACGAGGGCATCTTTCTCTGCGGAACGGCCCACGGTCCCAAGCTCATATCCGAAGCCGTATCCCAGGCCTTTGCGGCGGCGTCCCGCGCGGCGACATTCCTTTCCCGTCCGGAGATCACCCTCTCCGCGGTCACCGCCCGGGTGGACCCCGAGAGATGCGCGGCCTGCCTTGTCTGTGTCCGGGCCTGTCCTTACGGCGTGCCCCGGATCAACGCGGACGGGGTCAGCGAGATTGACGTGGCCATGTGTCACGGCTGCGGCATCTGTGCGGCCGAGTGCCCGGCAAAGGCCATCGACCTCGGCTGGTACGAGGATGGACAGATCATAAGCAAGATCGACGCCCTTCTGGAAGGGGTGTTGTAAGAGGAGAGAGGAGATACCATGGCCGATTTCGAACCGATCATCGTCGCCTTCTGCTGTAATTTCTGAGGATACACCGCCGCGGACCTGGCAGGTTCCATGAGACTCCATTACCCGGATGCCATCCGGGTCATCCGGGTTCCCTGTACGGGAAAGGTGGATGTCCTTCATCTCCTCCGCGTATTTGAAAAGGGCGCGGACGGGGCTTACGTGGTGGGATGTCTCGAGGGGGATTGCCGTTTTGAAAACGGAAATCTCAGGGCACGGAAGCGGGTGGAGCAGGCCCAAAGGATTCTCGATGCCGTGGGGATCGGGGGAGAGCGGGTGCAGATGGTCAACCTCTCCTCCGGCGAAGGCCCCCGCTTCGCCCGGGTTGCGGTCGAGATCACGGAAAAAATCCGGGAAATGGGCCCCAACCCGCTCAAGAAAAAGACCGGCGGAAAGATGGCCGCCTGATCCATGGGCGGATCCGGAAAGAGAGGTGAATTTCATGATTGTCGCGGAGCAGAAACCCATTGAAGAGATTATCGAAATGCTGAAGGACTTCGACAGGATCCTGGTGGCGGGCTGCAATGAGTGCGTGACCGTGTGCGAGGCCGGGGGGAAAAAAGAAGTGGGAATCCTCGCTTCCGCCCTGCGCATGTATTTCGGAAACCAGGGGAAGAAGGTCCGCATTGACGAGGTGACCCTGGAGCGCCAGTGTGATCACGAATACCTGGAGGAAATCCGCAGCAATATCGACCAGTATGATGCGGTCCTCTCGCTGGCCTGCGGCGTCGGGGTCCAGTTCATGGCGGAGAAGTATTTCAGCACGCCTGTTCTGCCCGGAGTCAATACGTGTTTCATGGGGGTGACCGAGGAACGGGGCGTCTGGTCCGAGCGGTGCCAGGGATGCGGGCAGTGCATTCTCGGAATGACCGCAGGAATCTGCCCCATCTCGCGCTGCGCCAAACGGCTGTTGAACGGCCCCTGTGGCGGCTCCACAAAAGGAAAGTGCGAGATCAACAAGGACCTGGACTGCGCCTGGCAGTTGATCGTGGATCGTCTCAAGGAGATGGGAAAGCTTGATACGTACGAGACCCTCATGCCCATCAAGGACTGGTCAACCGAGAGGGCCGGAGGTCCCCGAAAAATAATCCGGGAGGATGTGAGACTATGAACGAAAAGACACCGAGCAGGCTGGAAAAGATCTTGCGTGCGGGACACCTGGCCGTCACGTCTGAGTGCGGTCCCCCGAGGGGGAGCGATCCCGAAAAAATCACCCGCAAGGCCGAAATGATCCGGGATTACGTGGATGCCATCAACATCACCGACAACCAGACCAGCGTCACCCGGCTCTGCAGCCTGGCCGCATGCATCCACCTCAAGGGGATGGGCCTGGAGCCGGTGCTCCAGATGGTGACCCGGGACCGCAATCGCATCGCCCTGCAGAGTGACATCCTGGGCGCGGCCTCCCATGACATCCACAACATCCTGTGCCTTTCCGGAGACCACCAGTTGTTCGGCGACTGCGCCCGGGGACAGAACGTCTTTGACCTGGATTCCATGCAGTTGATCCAGACCGTCCGCCGCATGCGGGATGAAGG
>CAZCVB010000077.1:0-10118 GCA_964501805.1 uncultured Desulfobacteraceae bacterium
AGAGGCGCTTGAGCCTACGGATGACCTGGTTGAGGTGGGAGCCGAAAATGCCCCGGTAGGCGTGGACCTCGTCCAGGACCACGAACGAGAGGTTGCGGAAGAGATCTTCCCATGCCGCGTGGTGGGGCAGGATGGCCCGGTGGAGCATGTCCGGGTTGGTGAAGAGGATGTGAGGGGGCCGGGCGCGGAGCTTCTGCCGGCGGTACGGGGTGGTATCGCCGTCGTAGATATCCGCCCGCACCTCCGGGTCCCTTATCCCTTCCAGCCAGGTTCCCAGGTTCTTCAACTGGTCCTGTTCCAGGGCCTTCAGGGGAAAGACATACAGGGCCCTTGATGAAGGGGCGCGGAGGATCTCCTCCAGGACCGCGAGGTTGTAGATCAGGCTCTTTCCGCTGGCCGTGGGCGTGGCGACCAGGACGCTGGCGCCCTCCCTCAGGTGCCGGAGGGCCTCCGCCTGGTGGCGGTAAAGGGCCTCGCATCCCATCCGCTCCATGGCCGCGGCCAGGTCCGGATGGAGATCCGTGGCGGGTCCGTACACCGGCCCCCGGCCGGGCAGGCGCCGGTGGAAGACGACCGCGTCCCGGAAATCGGGATGTCCCTGGATGGCCTTGATGTAGGTTGAAATCTTCATGCGCCCGGCACGGCGTTCTTGTGTTGAAACGGTGGGATCAAGACGGCTCGGCATCCGTTTTCACGGCTTTCCGAATTTTTTCTGCAGGGCCTGCGTGATTTTTTCCCGGTCCGATCCGCTGCCGGGGGTCTGGATCTTCCGCGCGGTATCCCTGGAGGTCTTCAGGATGCTGCTCATGAAGGTGTCCCCCTCGCTGCTCCACGCGCTCCATCCGTCGGAATCGATGTATTCCTCGTAAGACGTGCGGTAGTAGGGGTCGTAGATCCTCACGCCCATCTTCTCGTCATACTCGTAGCGGACGAACCGGCCGTCGAACCGTTCGAAATCCGATTCGGACAGTCCCAGCTCCTTTAACAGCGGCTTGTGTTCTTCCTTTATCTCCATGGGTCTGTTTTCTCCATGTCGGGGCGGGAAAGAGAGCCCTCCGCGTCGCGGGCGGCCGTGGTTTTCATGGCGTGACGCCCTCTCCCAGGCGTTTCTTTTCGGCCTCCAGCCGCGCCTGGTCCCGTTCCCAGCGGTAGAGCAGACGATCGAGTTCTTCCCGCACCTGGTTGTATTCGTTGAGCAACGGGACTCCCTTGTCCTTATCCCTGAAAATCCCGGGGTCCGCAAGTCTTTTCTCGATTTCTCCCTGCCGCAGCTCCAGGTCGGAGATCCGTTGCTCCAGTTTTTCAAGCCTTTCCCGGATGGGGCGCAGGGTCTCACGGATCATGCGGCGCTGTTCCGCCCGCCGCCGTTTCCGCTCTTTCCGGTTCTCCCGTTCCGGATCCGGTCCGGGGGTCCCCGGGGAATCCTCGTGCCGGGACGCGCCGGGATCAGCCGCCGCGGCCGCCTCCCTTTCGAGATGGTCGTAGTACTCCCGGAGGTTGCCCGGGTACACCGTGATCCGGCCGTCGCGGATGTCCCATATCTTCGTGGCCAGGCGGTTGACGAAAGACTGGTTGTGGGAGACGAACAGGAGCGTTCCGGTGTATTTCTCAAGGGCGTCGATCAGGGTTTCCGACGACGTGATGTCCAGGTGGTTGGTCGGCTCGTCCATCACCATCAGGTTTCCCGGATTGACCAGGAGCTTTGCCAGGGCCACGCGGGCCTTCTCTCCGCCGGAGAGGACCGATATCGGTTTGTCGACGTCCGGGCCGCTGAACAGGAACGCCCCCAGGGTGTTCCGCACGAATCCCACCGTCTGGTGGGGCACCACCCGGTACACCTCCTCGAGGACGGTGTGCCCGGGCATCAGCATGTCGGAATGGTGCTGGGCGAAATAGCCCATGGAGACGCCGTGCCCCAGCGAGACACGCCCCCGGTCCGGCGGTATCTCCCCGGCCACCAGCCGGAGCAGCGTGGTCTTTCCGCAGCCGTTGGGGCCGATGACGGCCACGCGCTCGCCCCTCGTGACCACCAGGTTCACGTCTTCGTACAGAGGCGTTCCCCCGCCGAACCCCTTTGACAGGCCCGTGAGGGTGACCACGTCCCGGCCGCTCCGCGGCACCTCGGGGAACGAGAAATGCACGGTCTTCCGGCGCTGGTGGGTCTTCACCAGGTCCATCTTCCGGATCAGCTTGATCTTGCTCTGGGCCTGCCGCGCCTTGGACGCCTTGGCGCGGAATTTCCGGATGAACTTCTCCGCGTCCCTGACCTTCTGCTCCTGGTTCCGGGCCCTGGCCTCCAGCACCCGGGTCTCTTCCTCGCGGGCCTTGAGATAGGCATCGTAGTTTCCGCGGTACGATCGCATCCCTTCCGGTTCAAAGCTGATGATCCGGCGTACCTGCCGGTTCAGGAAGTCCCGGTCGTGGGCCACCAGGATGATGGCCCCCTTGAAATTCTCCAGGAAATCCTCCAGCCATCGGACGGTCGGGATATCCAGGTGGTTGGTGGGTTCGTCGAGGAGAAGAAGATCGGGCCGCTGGTACAGGCGGCACGCGAGGGCCGCCCGCATCTTCCATCCCCCGCTCAGGGAGGAGATGGGGTCATCAAATCGGGAGGGCGCGAACCCGAGACCCGCCAGTATCCGTTCCGCCTCGTGGGGCGGGAATTCCCGGTCCAGGTCGGCGATCTCCTGGTGGATCCCGGCCAGTTCCCGGGCCAGGCGGGACTGCTCCTCCCGGTCCCGGGCGGCCTCCAGGCGCTCCTGCACCCGGGCCAGCGCGGATTCCAGCCGGACCCGGTCCGGGATGGAGGAGAGAACCGTGGGAAGCAGCGGTCCCTGGAGGTTTTCCTGGACGTCCTGGGGCAGGTACCCGACCCGGATCCCCCGGGCCATGCGGACCTCTCCGCTGTCCGGGGTGATTTCGTTCACCAGCAGGCGAAGCAGGCTGGTCTTTCCGGATCCGTTGGGACCCACCAGGCCGATCCGGTCGCCCGGCTCCACCTGGAATCCGATTTCGTGGAAGATCTCCCTTTCCACAAAGCAGAGGGAGACCTTCAGGACATTGACAAGGCTCATGATATGCCGAAAACCGCCTGTGCGGGAATATCGGACCGATTTCTCCCTGTCGCAGGGAAAAACCGCTGTCCGGGGATGGGGACTATTTCGTGCCCATCCATAAATAAATTTTGGGCACTGGTGAGTTTCCAATCCAGAAATGAGAATTTTTGTGCAAGGTCAAGAAAATCAAGGGATTACGCGGAGGCGTACATCTAGTACGCCGCACAAGGAATCCCGCAGATTGACGCAGAGATTGCGCAAAAAGGCCATTTATGGATGGAAACTATTTATAATGTCGGACCCATGGCGGCGCAAGACAAAAAAACAGGGGACGGACCCAGCCGAAGGTCTTCTTGTGTTATCCGCTTTCCAGTGTTATCATTATAAAAATCCTGGAACCTGCGCCGGCGCGGGGCCGGGCGGGTTTTGAGCCGGGGAAACCGACCGGAAGAGGAGAGATGCGCCATGGAGCCCGTGAGGAAGACCATCGGACAGGTGCTGGAGGATGTATCCCGTGAATATCCCGGCAGGGATGCGCTCATTCACGTGGAGAACGGCGGCCGGTACAATTATCAACTCCTGTCATGGGAGGTGGACCGGGCGGCCCGGGGCCTCCTGAAGGCCGGCGTCGAAATGGGCGACCGGGTGGCCCTGTGGGCCCCCAACATCTCCGAGTGGTGGGTGGCCTTCCTGGCGCTGGCAAGGATCGGGGCGGTCACGGTCCCCGTCGACCCGGGAGCCGCGAGGGACGACCTCCGCTACATCCTGGCGCAATCGGAGTGCAGGGCCCTGATCATGGCCGGCGGCCTTGAAGGCGAGGAGTACGTGGACATGATCCTCCGGGAAAAGGACGCCGTCTCCTCCCTTGAGAATATCTTTGTCATCTCGGACAAATCGTATCCCGAAATGATCCCCTGGACCGAGCTGACGGCCGTGGAGGAAGGGGAGGGGAAGGACCTCCTCGCGGCGGTCGAGGGCGCGGTCCGGCCGGAAGACCCGGTGGCGATCATGTACACCTCGGGCACCACCGGCGCCCCGAAAGGCGTTGTCCTGGACCACCTGGGGCTCGTCAACAAGTCCCTCGCCTCCACCCTGCGGCAGGGACTGACCCACGAGGACCGCCTCTGCCTTTTTTTCCCCCTGTTTCACATGTTCGGGAACACCTGCATCGCCCTGTCCGGACTCCTGCGGGGCGCGGCCCTTGTCATCCCCTGCCGGGATTTCGATCCATCCCGGATCCTGTCAGCCGTCCGCCGTGAACGGTGCACCGCGGTCTACGGTTCCCCCAGCATGATGATCGCGCTCGTGGACCATCCGGAGTTCCAGAAAAAGCACTGGTCATCCGTGACAAGGGGGACCATCGGCGGGGCCCCCTGCCCCGAGGAGTTGATGACGCGCCTGGTGCGGGACATCGGCATCGCCGGTCTCACGGTGGCATACGGTATCACCGAGACCTCCTCCTGGATCACCATGACCCATCCCGACGACCCCGTCAAACTGCGCGTGGGCACCATCGGCACGCCCCTGCCGTGCAACGAGGTCAAGATCATCGACCCCGTCACGGGAGAGGATATGGCGGCCGGCCGCCAGGGAGAACTGTGCACCCGGGGATTCCTGATGAAAGGGTATTACCGGATGCCGGCCGCCACGGCCGCCGCCGTGGACCGGGAGGGCTGGTTCCACACCGGGGACCTGGGGGAGATG
The DNA here is from genome assembly GCA_964501805.1 of uncultured Desulfobacteraceae bacterium. Classification (GTDB taxonomy): domain Bacteria; phylum Desulfobacterota; class DSM-4660; order Desulfatiglandales; family Desulfatiglandaceae; genus CAZCVB01. The sequence goes on from CAZCVB010000077.1 coordinate 4,761, forward strand.
GACGAAAAGGGATACGTGCGGATCACGGGCCGGCTGAAGGACGTCATCGTGAGGGACAATGTGGAGATCCACCCGGTTGAGATCGAGGAACTCATCTACCGCCTGCCGGGGATCTCCGAGGTCCAGGTCTTCGGCCTGCCGCATCCCCGCAAAGGGCAGGAGGTGGCGGCCTGGATCAAGCCGAAGGAAGGGGCCGACCTGTCGCTCATTTCCGTGGCGGCCTACCTGAAAGACCACCTGGATGAAGCGCACATGCCCAAGTATTTCAAGCGGGTCTCCGGGTTTCCCATGACCCGGAGCGGCAAGGTGCAGAAGTTCAAACTGTCCGAGATGGCGCAGCGGGAATACGGGGGAGTCGATTAACCCCGCACCATTTTCACGTGTTCCTTCATGATGCAGCGGTTCATGACCACGGAGATGCCCGCCTTTCTCGCCTTTTCCGCGGCGGCGTTGTGCACCACCCCTTCCTGCATCCAGATCACGCGGACCCCCATGTCGATGGCCTGGTCCACCACCTTCGGAACCCGGGCGGGGTTGAGGAAGAAATCCGCCATGTCCACGGGAAACGGGATGTCCGCCAGGGTCCTGTAGCAGGTCCGGCCCAGGATCTCCCGCTGACCGGGGTTCACCGGGATGATCTCGTATCCCTGTTCGATGAGGTAGCGGGCCACCCGGTTGCTGTCCCGGACCGCCTTGGGGGAGACTCCCACGACGGCGATGGTCGTGCAGTTTTTCAGCATGTCGATGATCTCGGCCGAAGGGGGATTGCAGTCCGGCAGTTCACAGATCGTTCGGCTCATGATTTTCTCCCCGGTGAAAAGGCGTTTCCCCGGTTTTCAACCGGTGATGCCGCCCAGGACCTTCCTGAAAGTCCGGATGAAGCGTTCGTTTTCATCGGGCAGGCCGACGGTGATCCGGATATAATCCGGAAGACCGTAGGCGTCCATGGCACGGATGATGACCCCTTCCTTCAGCATGAGGTCGTAGATCTTTTTCGCGCCGGAAGGGACCCGGATGAGAAAAAAATTGGTCTGCGTGGGCCGGTATTCAAGGCCCATGGCGTCCAGTTCCCGGAAGAGGTATCGGAGCCCGTCCCGCACCAGTTCCAGGGTCCGGGACACGAAAGCGGTGTCTTCCAGCGCGGCCATGGCCCCGGCCTGGGCAAGGGTGTTGGCGTTGAAAGGCTGGCGGACGCGGTTCATGTAATCCACCAGCTTTTCACCGGCGAACCCGTACCCGATCCGGAGGCCCGCCAGGCCGTACAGCTTGGAAAAGGTCCTCAGGACGAACAGGAGCGGGTGGGCGGAGAGGAGGGCGAGACCGTCGGCCACCGAATCATCCGTGGTAAACTCGATGTATGCCTCGTCCAGCACCACGATGACGTCGTCCGGGACCCGCTCCAGGAAGCGGCCCATCTCACCGGATGTCAGGGCGTCGCCGGTGGGGTTGTTGGGATTGCAGATGAAAACGATCTTGGTCCGTGGCGTTACCGCTTCGAGGATGCCTTCCAGGTCGATCCTGAAACCGGAGAGGGGGACGGAGACCATGCGGCCGCCCGCCCCTTTCACGATTTTTTCATAGACCAGGAAGGTGGGAAAGGCCTGGACCGCCTCTTCCCCGGGCCGGAGGAAGGCGCGGGCGGTCAGCTCGATCAGCTCGTTGGACCCGTTTCCCAGGATGATCCGCTCGGGCGGTATCCCGTATATTTCGCTCAGTTTCGACTTGAGATAATATCCGCTCCCGTCCGGGTACCGGTTGAGGGTAGCCGCCTTCTCCCGGACGGCCTCGAGCGCCCTGGGAGAAGGCCCCAGGGGGTTTTCATTGGATGCCAGCTTGATGGACCCGGTGATGCCCAGCTCCCGCTCCAGCTCTTCAATCGGTTTTCCCGGGGGATAGGGAATCAGGTCCTCAACCCCGTCGCGGGCCAGTGGTTTCATATCCTTTTCTCCTTCGGGCGCTTCGATTCCATCTGCCGCGTTTCCGAAGCCTTGCGCGCCCTGCCTCTTCGATGATGTCCGGAAATCCGTCAATCCCGCTTCCCGTATGGCTCCGGAAACGGTTTCCGCCCCGGCTTATAGCCCAGGCGCGGAAAAAAGTAAATATTTTGGCCTTGACTTACCACCCCGGTTCCATTATTTTTAACGACCAACCCATGTAACCGCTTTTAATCGTTCATTTATTAGGCGGGAAATTCCCGGTGCGCCGTTGGCGCCTTGCGAGTGGGCGGGGCGGGGCGCGAGATCCGCCCCCGGTGCCTGCCGGTACCGGAGGAAACGGTTTCGGGGAATCTCCCGGAGGTGAGCCATGAACAAGTCCCAACTGATCGAAGTGCTGGCCAGGGAGGAAAACCTGGGCATCAAGAAGGCCGAAGAGGTGGTCAACACGGTTTTCGGAGAGATGGAAAAGGCCCTTGTGAGAGGGGAACGCGTGGAGATCCGGGGCCTCGGCAGCTTTAAAGTCAAGCACTATGACGGTTACAAGGGCCGCAATCCAAAGACAGGCGAGATTATTGACGTGGCGCCCAAAAAGCTCCCCTTTTTCAAGGTGGGCAAGGAACTCAAGGAAAGGGCGGACGTGGGATAGCCTCTGTTTCCGGTCCTTGGTCGTGCTAGACGGGGAGCTAGCGGTGCCCTGTAACCCGAAATCCGCTCATGCGGGGTTGAACGTCCTTCGGAAAAACCATGAAGCGAGTTGCTCTGCCGCTGTCCCGGAACGGGGATGGACCTCACGTGACGAACCTCCGGGAACCCCGTCAGGTCCGGAAGGAAGCAGCGGTAACCGGGAAGGCCCGTGTCGTGACGGGATCTATCCCTTTCTTCCGGGCAGAGGGGACTTCCCGCTCATGGTCTGACCGGGGATGCACGGCCAGGGACTTTTTCATCCATCCAGGCGGCATACGCCTTCCAATCCGATTTAACCTTTCGCTCTCATGATCCATTCCGAGCAGTGTTAATCTTCCTGAAAGGGGATGGGCGGTCTTTCTCATGCATGGCCTGATCCGTCTTCGATACCCGAAACTTTCCCGGTATCCCCGCCTGGTCCACGGGGTCTTCGCCCGGACCGGCGGGGTCAGCAGGCCTCCCTGCGATTCCCTTAACACCAGTTACGCGGTAGGGGACCGCGAGGCGGACGTGGACGCCAATCTCCGGAAGATCCGGAAGGCCCTCGGGGCCGACGGCCTGGTATTTTTGAACCAGGTTCACGGGGACAAAATCGTCGTTTTCAGAAAAAAGGGGCCCCCGCCGCCGGAGCGCCCCCCTGCCGCGGACGCCATGATCACGGATATCCCCGGGCTGGCGCTGATGGTGAACCAGGCGGACTGCCAGTCCGTTATCCTCTTTGATCCGGAAAGAAGAGCGGTCGCCAATATCCATTGCGGATGGCGCGGGAATGTCCGTGACATCATCGGAAAAACGGTCTCCCGGATGGCGCGGGAATTCGGATCACGGCCCGGACGCCTGGCGGCCGCCATCGGTCCCTCCCTGGGGCCCTGCTGCGGGGAGTTCGTCTCCCACCGGGAGATATTCCCGGCGGACTTCCGGGAGTTCATGGTCGGGGACAACCGTTTCGATCTGTGGGCCGTGAGCCGCCGACAGCTCATGGCTGCGGGGGTGAGCGCCGACCGGATAGAACTGGCGGGCATCTGCACCCGGTGCCGGACCGACCTGTTTTTTTCCTACAGGGGGGAGGGCCGGACCGGCCGTTTTGCCACGGCTGTGATGCTCGTGTAAAGGGAATCTGTCTGTCTACTTTATATCACGATATCACATGAATGTATCAAATATTATACTGCCTCTCCCGGGCTCTTCCGAATTTCCCTCCGCTTCCCTATCCTGAAATCATAGTACAACCAATTGATTTAAATCAAAAAGATACAATTTTGCCGATTTTTGGGGAGGGGAGGGGGTGTACCTTTTTTTGGCATTAGACTTGCTACAGTATTAGGATCAGGACGGACTCGGATGGGGGTGCGGGGAACGGCGACAAAGCGGCAGGACCGATGAAAGGAGCCGTCATGAGGCAGGATACCATGGAGAAAGGGCCCGGGTGCTTTTACAGCGTGGAGTTCGCTGTGGAGGGAGTCAGCTGCCGGTACCAGTTCAGGATCCGGCGGAGCGGGAAGGGGCGCATGTTTATCCTTGTGCGGGAGGATTCCCGGATCGTGAAGCGGTTGCGCGTGGGCGACACGTTGAAGATGACGTATTATTCGACGGCATCTCCGTATCCCGCCGGTTCCCTGGACACCATGATCCGGGGGATCTCCAGGAAAGACCGGGGCCGTTTCAAGGGGCATTGCACCGTGCGCCTCGACATCCGGGAGCCCCTTCCGGCGGAGGAGCGGCGCCCCGCCTTTTTTTTGACGGGCCCCGGCCTGTTCAGCGGCGGGGAGGGGATGGATCCCCAGCGCATGGAGGAATGACATGACCCATCACAGGCCCGACTATGTGGCGTTTTACCGCAGGTACCTGAAAGGGCTGGAAAAGAAGGGGAAAACCTACGTGGCCTGGTGCCCGTTTCACGGGGACCCGGGCGATCGGCAAAAGGCATTTTCCGTGAACCCGGAAAACGGTCTCTGGTCCTGTTTTTCATGCCGACGCGGCGGGAACGCGTACACGTTCTGTAAAAAGATGGGCATCCCCGTGGAGAATGCCCCGGATTACGATCCCGCTTACGAGATCACCGCCGCGTCCGGCGCTTCCCCGGATTCCCGGGAAGGGGTGTCCGGGAATCCGGCGGCCTTGCGCATGGGAAAGGCGCGGCTGTGCGCGGGGCGTCTTTACAACCCTCTCGCCATCGAATGGGCACGGGAGTTGCGGCAGGGATTGTGGATCTGCGAGGGGGAGGCGGACACCCGGACCCTGCTGGAGGCCGGGGAACAGGCGGTCGGAATCCCGGCGGCCTGCGGCGATACCGTCCTGGACGGGGTGGTCCTGGTGGGGATCCGCGAGGTGATCGTGGTATGCCATCACACGCCGGAAGGGCGGAAGGCCTCCGCCAGGATCGTCCGGCGCTTCCCTTCGGCCATGAGGGTGCGATGGCCCGTGAACCTGCCGGAGCGGTTCACCGTGACGGACCTGAAAAACGCCAACCCGGGCGGGTTCGTTGACCTCCTCAGGGAGTGGGCGGTCCGTCCGGAACCCGGTATCCCGCCGCGGGGCCGAAAGAGGGCGTTCCGGGTCGATTCCTCTTTCCGTTCTTTTTGCGCTGCATAAGGGAGAATCTGGAAGGTTTCCCGGAAAGGCTCCCGGCGGATGGCCGCGCGCGATAATCTTTGTCAAAAGTCGCTGCGCCAGGGCCGGAGGGGACGGGTGTTGTTTTTAAACGGTCCTGCCGATGGCTTGCAAAGGTCATGGCAGT
>CAZCVB010000078.1:0-10039 GCA_964501805.1 uncultured Desulfobacteraceae bacterium
GCCGGCCTGAAACAGGGGGCCCGACGCGGTGGCGGAGCGCTTTTTTCGAAAGGGCGCCGGTGCCGGAGACGGGTTCCCGGCGGGCCGGTCCCGGTTCCCCAATCCCGGCTCTGGACGGCCGTTCCGGCAGGGAAGGCCCGGGAAACGGAAACCGGGAAAGCGCGCCCTTCACTGCGGGCCGACGCCGCACGGGGATCTTTTCCCGAACGGTCCCGGTTGCGCCATGCCGCAGAAATATCTTGACAGCCTTTCTCTTTTTTTATAAATAATCGACAAATAAGTGGTTTTACCATTTTACCGAAAACCGGTTCCACGGCCGGGCGGGCGGCGTTTCGTGAGGCCGTGAAGGCGATATTTTCAACATAATTCAATGGAGGGTAATAGCTCAAAAAAGAGGGGTATGAGGGTTTTTTGTCGCGACTGTCGAGAGACCGGCCCGGAGCGGAAGAAAACCCTCCTAACCCGGTGGTGGGTTCACCGGGCTTCCCCTAAACATTGAGCTGTTACAATGGAGGCGAAATGGCAAAGTTTTACGAGTATCAGGGAAAGGCGATTTTCAAGAAAGCGGGACTCACGATTCCTGAGGGAGAGGTTGCCGGGACACCTGAAGAAGCCAAGGCGGCGGCGGAGCGGCTGGGCCGCCCGGTGGTCGTGAAGGCGCAGGTCTGGGCCGGCGGCAGGGGCAAATCGGGCGCGGTCAAATTCGCGGATACGCCGGAAGAGGCGGAAAAGGCGGCCCGGGAGATCCTCGGCATGGAAGTGAAAGGCCTGGAGGTCAAGCAGGTCCTTGTTGAGGAAAAGCTCGATATCGCCCATGAATATTACGCGGGCGTGATCGTGAATTCGGCCCAGGACGTGAGGGGCCCGGTGGTTATGTTCAGCGCCGACGGGGGCATGGATATCGAATCGATCCCCGAGGACAAGATCGCCATGCGAAAGGTGGATATCATCAAGGGATTCCCGCCCTACGAGGCCCTGGACATGGCCCTTTCCATGGGGGTGAAGGGGAAGGTCCTGCGCCAGGTCGGGGACGCCATCCACAAGCTGTACAGGGTCTTCCATGAAACCGACTGCCGCACCGTGGAGATCAACCCCCTGGTCCTGACAAAGGGCGGCAAGGTGTATGCCGCCGACTGCCGGATGGCGGTGGACGATCAGGCCCTGTTCCGGCATCCCGAGCTCGGGATCAAGATCGGCCGCGAATTTTTGAAGGAACCCAGCGAATTCGATCTCATCGGGTGGTCCTTTGAGGAGACCGACTTCCGGGGCACCAGCTACGTGGCCCAGATGGCCCCTCCCGAGGAAGTCAAAAAAGGCGGGTACGTGGGATATCACGGTATCGGCGGTGGAGCGGCCATGCTCGGAATGGACGCCCTCAACAAGGTCGGTCTCAAGGTGGCCGACTACGCGGACACCAGCGGGAACCCCACCGCCTCCAAGGTATACCGGGTCATCAAGCTGATCATGGCGCAGCCCGGGATCGAGGGGTACTTCCTGGCCGGGTTCATGATGGCGAACCAGGAACAGTGGCATCACGCCCACGGCATCGTAAAGGCCCTGAGAGAGGAGATCCCGAAGCGGCCGGGATTCCCGGTGGTGGTGCTGCTGTGCGGGAACAAGGAAAAAGAATCCCAGGAGATCCTGAAGGAAGGTCTCGGGGATTTGCCCGGACGGATCGAGATCTACGACAGAGAACACGTGTATGACGCCAAGTTCGTAGGGGAGCGGATGAAGGCGCTCGTGGACGAATACAGGAAAGAGATATCCGCATAGGAGGGGTGCGAATGGAGTTTTCGGAAAGGACGATCAAGATCATCATTGATGAGGCCAAGTGCGAGGGCTGTACCACGCACGCCTGTGTCGAGGCCTGCAAGACCTTCAGCCGCGGGATCCTGGTGCTGAAAGACGGAAAGCCCGCCGTCGAACTGAGTCCGGAGGAACTGGCCCGGAGGGGGACGGAATGCCTGGCCTGTGAATATGAGTGCTGGTTCAGGGGAAATTCGGCCATCACCATCGAGGTCCCCATTGAGGGCCTGGCGGAATACAAGAAAAAGTATGGAACGGAATAGACGGGGGAGAATATGTCGATACTCTTAGATGAAAATACGAGGGTCATTGTTCAGGGAATGACGGGACGGGAAGGCTCTTTGCGAACCGCTTTTATGAAGGGATACGGCACCCATGTGGTGGCGGGGGTCACGCCGGGACGGGGAGGCGAAGAAGTCCACGGGATACCGGTATATGACACGGTCATGGATGCCATCCGGCACCAGGGCGAGGTGGACGCCACGGTGACGTTCATCCCGGGCCCGGCCCTGAAAAACGCCGTGTTCGAGGCCATCGACGGTGGAATCAAGTTCATTGTTTCACCGGTGGAGCGGATTCCCGTGCACGACGTGATGGCCATGGTCCAGTATGCGCTCAAGAACAACGTCAAGCTCCTGGGCCCCGGCAGCCTGGGGATCATCAGCCCCGGCAAGGCGGCCATGGGATGGCTGGGGGGGAGCACCGACTGGGCGCGGATGCTGTTCGAACCGGGACCCATCGGCGTCATTTCCCGGAGCGGCGGCCAGTCCGGGACGGTACCCTGGGCATTGAAGGTGGCCGGCATGGGCATCAGTACGGCGCTGCACATCGGCACGGAACCGGTGCTGGGCCTTTCCATGGCCGAGGTCCTTGAAAAGTTTGAAGCCGATGAACAGACAAAGGCGGTGGCGGTATTCGGGGAGATCGGCGGAACCCTGGAGGAAGAGGCCGCCGAGGCGGTGGCCGAGGGGCGGTACACCAAGCCGCTGGTGGTGTTCATCGCCGGGGCCTGGGCCCCTGAAGGGATGCGTTTCTCTCATGCCAGCAGCATCGTGGAGAGGGGCAGGGGAACGGCCAAGGGGAAGATCGAGGCATTGACCAAGGCCGGCGCCCACGTGGTGGACAGCCCCGAGGAGATTGCGCCCAAGATCAAGGAATTGATATCCGTTTAATTTAATGTATTAATCCAAACCCATAAAGGAGGAATTTTACCATGACCGTCATGAGATCCGTGTTTTACGTGCCCAGCAACAATGAGAAAATGGTCGGAAAGGCCCCCGAGATCCGGGCCGATGTGCTGACCCTGGACCTGGAAGACTCCGTCCCGCCCGCCGAGAAACAGAAAGGGCGGGAGATGATCCAGGAATACCTGAAGACCAGCCGCGACAAGCAGTTGTCACCCTCTCTCTACGTGAGGATCAACAACTGGGAGACCCTCATGACCAACGACGACCTCGAGGCCATTGTGCATCCCGGCCTGAACGGCGTCTGCCTGGCCAAGTGCGGGAGCGCGGAAAACGTGCAGCGCCTGGACTGGAAACTGGAGGAACTGGAACAGCGGCGCGGCATGGAACCGGGAAGCGTCGCCATTCAGCTCCTCATCGAGACGGCCAAGGGGATTATGAACGCCTATCCTGCGGCCAGTGCCAGCCCCCGGGTCAACTCCCTCATCTTCGGGGCCGTTGATTATACCAAGGACATGCGGGTGACGCTCACATCCGAAGGGTGGGAGCAGCTTTACGCGCGCTTCCACACGGCGGTGGCGGCCCGGGCCGCGGGATGCGTGGCCATCGACTGCCCCTTTGTGGCCTACCAGGACAAGGAAGGGTTCGAAAAAAGCACCAAGGAAGGCCGGCAGATGGGATATGAAGGCCGGATGCTGATCCACCCCAGCCAGATCGAGCCGTCGCATGCCATCTACACGCCGTCGGCGGAAGACGTGGAGTGGGCCAAGGGCGTCAAGAAGGTCTTCGAGGAAGAAGGGATTGCCAAAGGCGCCGCCGCCGTCTCCTACAAGGGAAAGATGGTGGATACCCCGGTTTATGAAAACGCCCTCCAGATCCTCGCCACCATGGCGGAGATCGAGGCGGCCGAGGCCAAGGCCAAGTAGCCCGGCGAACCCCTGCCCGCCGGGGCGGACGCGTCCCTTCCCCGGCCTGGCGGAGGGGGTGATGCCGGAAACGTGCGGTTTTGGATTTACAAGATCTCGTTTTTGTGCTTTTCTACCACCCTGGAGATCTCCGGCGTATCTTCCCCGCAGGCCGGGTCCTGCAGGGTGGGGTCCGGTTTTCGTTCGTTTGCGCCGGAACTCCCTTTGAAATTTCATCCGGCATCCGCCGGGAGGAGGTGCTCTTGATTCTCGCGCAGCTTTCGGTATATCCTATCGGGGAAGGCACCAGCCTGGGCCGTTTCGTCAAAAAAGGCGTGGCGGTGATCCGGGATTCGGGCTTCAAGTACGAGGTAGGCGGGCTCTCCACCGCCATTGAGCTGCCCGACCTGGACGCCCTGTTTGATCTCGTCAAACGGGTGCATCAGGCCCACCTGGACGAGGGTGCCCGGCGGATCGTGATCGACCTGAAGGTGGATGACAGGAGGGACAAGAACGCCACCATTGAAACAAAACGAAGATCCGTCACGTAAGCGCACGAGCCCGTGACGGACTCGTAAAACCGGAAAACGGACGGCACGGCGGTCCCCGGGGGCGAGGCGGCGGATCAAAACCGCGTCCGGCGGGGACACACCGGATTTTGGGAGGTCGGAAACGGCCGCAAGCGGAAAGGCCCGGCGAGAAACCGGGCCGCCTGGAAAGGAGATGGGAAGATGCAGAAAAAAGCGACTGTTGTGGGTGCGGGCAACGTGGGGGCCACCGCGGCCATGCGCCTGGCGGAAAAGGAATTGTGCGACGTGGTCCTGATCGATATCCTGGAGGGGGTCCCGGCCGGGAAGGCCCTGGATCTGTCCGAGGCCGCCCCCATTGAGAAGCACGACGCCGCCGTGACCGGTGTTACCGCGGACTACGGCGCGGCCGCCGGTTCCGATATCGTCATCATCACCGCCGGTGTTCCCAGGAAACCGGGAATGAGCCGGGACGATCTTCTTTCCACCAACATGGGCATCATGGCCTCCGTCGTGGAAGGCGTCGCCAAGGCGGCGCCGGAGGCCGTCCTGATCATCGTGAGCAACCCCCTGGACGCCATGTGTCACGTGGCCCTGGATGTGAGCGGTTTTCCCAAGAACCGGGTCATGGGCATGGCCGGCGTGCTGGATTCCGCCCGCTTCCGGTGTTTTATCGCGCAGGAACTGAATGTCTCGGTTGAAAATACCCATGCCTTTGTTCTCGGCGGGCACGGGGATACCATGGTTCCGCTTCCCCGGTATTCCACGGTTGCCGGTATTCCCATCACCGAGCTGATGTCCAAGGAAAGGATCGACGCCCTTGTGGACAGGACCCGGAACGGCGGGGCCGAAATCGTCGGGCTTCTCAAGACGGGAAGCGCCTATTACGCGCCGGCGTCCGCCGCGGTGGAGATGGCCGAGGCCATCCTGAAGGACAAGAAAAAGATCCTGCCGTGCGCCGCCTATCTGCAGGGGGAATACGACATCAACGACCTGTTCATCGGCGTGCCCGTGAAGCTGGGGACCGGCGGCATTGAAGAAATTATCCAGATCGACCTGACCGCGGATGAAAAGGCGGCCCTTCAGCGGTCCGCCGATGCGGTCAAGGGGCTGGTCGAGGCGCTCAAACGCCTCAAAGAGGCCTGATGGCCCGGGGGTTCCGGCCCGTTCCCCCGGGAGCATGACGGTGCCTCACATTATGCCCATTCGGACCGGGTTTCGGGGAGGCGCCGCCCGGTCCTGCAGGCGGTCAAGGCCGCTTATCCGCTTTGCGGAACTGCATCACGCATCCGGGGCGTGACGCGGGGGTTCACCTTGGGCGGCCCATCGGGCATCTGTCCGGGGGCCGTCCGGCCCGCCTTCAATGGAGGCTTCCTGTTTCCCGTCGCCGGGACATCGTTTCGACAGCGGTTTCAATCCCCGGGGATACCTGCGTGCCCGCATCAGGTTTTTTCCGGCGCGCCGGGGTTTATTGCCTGACGGTGGCGGGCGTCGGCTTTGCTGCATGTTCAGGCGCGGGGCCCGCGGCCGTGATAATCTACCGCAACGTCCTTGCAACGAAGAAAATACGGTGACACGGGCGTTCCCGGCCTGCCGGGACACAGCGGATGGCGGGGGCCGAAGGGCGGACGCTCTTGAAGCGTAAAGATCGGCATTTTCAGATAATCCAGTCTGAGGAAAGATATCTCTTCAAGGTCAATCGCACGATCCGGTATTATTGGCTTGCCACCAGTATTTCAGAATCGTCCGTGCAATACCCAGAAAGTATTATGAGATCCTGTTATTCCTGTAACAATAAACACATCAACCATTTGAGATGAGGAAGGGACATGGCGACAGTAAAAACCATTGAAGGCAATGAGGCCGCGGCCCATGTGGCCTACGGCATGAGCGAGGTGATTTCACTCTATCCCATCACGCCCTCGAGCAGCATGGGCGAATACGCGGACGAATGGGCCGCTCACGGGAGAAAAAATATCTTCGGCCGGGTGTTGAAGGTGGTGGAGATGCAGTCCGAGGCAGGGGCGGCGGGGGCCGTCCACGGCGCGCTGTCCGCGGGCGCTCTTTCATCCACGTTTACCGCCTCCCAGGGGCTTCTCCTGATGATCCCCAACATGTACAAGATTTCCGGGGAGATCATGCCCGGTGTATTCCACGTGGCTGCCCGGGCGCTTGCGGCCCACGCCCTGTCCATTTTCGGGGACCACTCCGATATCAACGCGGTTCGTGAAACCGGGTTCAGCCTCCTGGCCTCGGCATCGGTCCAGGAGGTCATGGACCTGGCCCTGGTGGCGCACCTGGCCAGTATCCGGGCCAGCCTTCCCTTTGTTCATTTCTTTGATGGTTTCCGGACCTCCATGGAGATCCAGAAGATCGAGATGATCGATTACGACGACATGGCGGACCTGGTGGATTACGAGGCCGTCGACCTGTTCCGGCGCCGGGCCCTCAACCCGGAACACCCCCAGCTCCGCGGAACGGCCCAGAACCCGGACATCTATTTCCAGAACCGCGAGGCGGCCAATCCCTTTTACCGGAGAATCCCGCAGATCGTCCGGGAAGAGATGGAGAAGGTGGGCGACCTGACGGGCCGCCGGTACGATCTCTTTGACTATGTGGGCGATCCCGAGGCGGACCGGGTCGTGGTTTCCATGGCCTCCAGCTGCGATGTCATTGAAGAGACCGTCAATCACCTCAACAGCCTGGGCGAGCGGGTGGGCCTTGTCAAGGTCCGGTTGTACCTCCCCTTTTCGCGCGAGCATTTCCTCCGCGCGCTTCCGGCCACGGCCAGAAGGATCTCGGTCCTGGACCGGACCAAGTCGCCGGCCGGTCTCGGCGAGCCCCTTTATGAAGACGTGTCCACGATCTTCAAGGAGACCGATCCGTCTCTCATGATCGTGGGCGGCCGGTACGGGCTGGGCAGCAAGGACTTTACCCCCACCATGGTGAAGGCCGTTTTCGACAACCTGCGGGGCCGCGTCCCCAAGAACCATTTCACCGTGGGCATCCTGGACGACGTGACCCATACCTCCCTGGAGCTTGGAGAGGATGTCGACCCGTCGCCGGAAGGCACGGTCCGGTGCAAGTTCTGGGGCCTCGGGGCCGATGGAACGGTGGGCGCGAACAAGAACGCCATCAAGATTATCGGTGAAAACACCGATATGTTCGCCCAGGCGTATTTCGCCTATGACGCCAAGAAATCGGGGGGCATCACCATCTCCCATCTCCGGTTTTCTCCCCACAGGATCCAGTCCCCCTACCTGGTCTCCCGGTCGGATTTCGTGGCATGTCACAATCCCGCCTTTGTCAACGAGTACGATATCCTGGAAGGCATCCGGGAGGGGGGCGCGTTCCTTCTCAACTCACCCTGGAGCGCCGGGGACATGGAAGAGAAACTGCCCAACCGCCTGAAGCGGACCATCGCGCAGAAAAAACTCAACTTCTATACCATCGACGCGGTCAAGATCGCGGGGGAGATCGGTCTCGGCGGCCGGATCAACATGATCATGCAGGCCGCCTTTTTCCAGATCGCCAACGTGATCCCGCCGGAGGAGGCCTTCAATTACATGAAGGAGGCCATCAAGAAGACGTACGGCAAAAAGGGCGAAAAGGTCGTTCAGATGAACGTGGAGGCCGTGGACAGGGCCGTGGGCGCGCTTACGAAAATCGACGTCCCCGATTCGTGGGCCACGGCGGGGCAGGATGCATACCTGGAAAAGGATGAACCGGAGTTCGTCAAGAACGTGATGCGGCCCATGCTGGCCCAGCAGGGGGACAAACTGCCGGTGAGCGCGTTCAGCCCGGACGGTATCTTTCCCACCGGGACCACCCGGTACGAAAAACGGGGGGTCGCCATCAAGGTGCCGGAATGGCAGCCGGAGAACTGCATCCAGTGCAACCAGTGTTCTTTCGTCTGTCCCCACGCCGTGATCCGTCCGGTGCTGGTCAGGGAAGAGGACCTGGAAGACGCTCCGGAGAGTTTTGTGACGGTGGAGGCAAAGGGGAAGGAATTGAAAGGGCTCCGCTACCGGATCCAGATCAGTCCCCTCGACTGCGTGGGGTGCGGCAGTTGCGCCGAGGTCTGCCCTGCAAAGGAAAAGGCCCTTGTCATGAAGCCCCTCGATTCCCAGACCGAGGCCCAGATCCCGAACCACATCTTCTCCACCGAACTGCCGGTGCTCGACGACATGATGCCCGTCACCTCGGTCAAGGGGAGCCAGTTCCGGCAGCCCCTCTTCGAGTTTTCGGGCGCCTGTCCCGGGTGCGGGGAAACGCCGTATATCAAGCTGATAACCCAGCTTTACGGCGACCGGATGCTGATCGCCAACGCCACCGGCTGCTCTTCCATCTACGGGGGATCCGCGCCCAGTTGCCCCTACACGGTCAACGAGGACGGCCATGGCCCGGCCTGGGCCAATTCCCTGTTCGAGGACAACGCCGAGTACGGGTTCGGAATGGAACTGGCCGTGTCTTACCGGCGGTCCCTTATCGCGGACCGCGCCCGGCAGGCCATGGAAGAGGGCGTTTCCCCGGAGCTCGAGGAGGCCCTTCAGGAATGGCTTGACAACATGAACGACGGGGAAAAATCGAAGGCCGCCGGGACACGGGTCATCGAGCAGATCGACATGGAACTGGACCGCACGGACGGCGACGTGAGCCCGGTGCTGATGGATATCCTCGATATGAGCGATTACCTGACCAAGAAATCCATCTGGGTCATCGGGGGAGACGGCTGGGCCTATGACATCGGATACGGCGGACTGGACCATGTCCTGGCCATGCACCATGACGTGAACGTCCTGGTGCTGGACACGGAGGTCTACTCCAACACCGGCGGACAGTCCTCCAAATCGACGCCCACCAGCGCGGTGGCCAAATTCTCGGCCGCCGGAAAACCGACCCGGAAAAAGGACCTGGGGCGGATGGCCATGACGTACGGGTACGTGTACGTGGCGTCCGTGGCCATGGGCGCCAACAAGAACCAGTACCTGAAGGCAGTCCTCGAGGCGGAAAGTTACCCGGGACCCTCCCTGATCATCGCCTATGCGCCGTGCATCAACCACGGCCTCAACATGACCTTCAGCCAGGCCGAGGAAAAGAAGGCGGTGGACTGCGGTTACTGGACCCTTTACCGGTATGACCCCAGGCTCAAGGAGCAGGGGAAAAACCCGTTCATCCTGGATTCCAAGGAACCGAAAGGGAATTTCCGGGACTTCCTGATGGGAGAGGTCCGGTTCTCCAGCCTCACGAGGACCTTCCCGGATCACGCGGAGGCCCTGTTCCAGCAGGCGGAGAAAGAGACGAAGGAGCGCTACGAGATGTTCAAGCGGATGGCCGCCGGGTAGGGCGGATATCCCGGAGCGTCCCGCGCCGCTCAAGCGAGCGCCGGCGCCGGATAACAGGGGGACGCCCGCCCCGCCGTCGGAGCCCGCGGGAGGACTTCCCTTGCGGAAGGATCCCCTTTTCATAACCAAGGAGAATGCATCATGATGAATCAGGAAGTGATTGATCGTTTAAAAGAGATCGTCGGACCGGAACATGTGCTCACGTCCGACATGGACCGGGCGCTTTACAGCTACGACGCGTCCCTGGAAAAGGCCCTGCCGGACGTGGTGGT
>CAZCVB010000079.1:0-9956 GCA_964501805.1 uncultured Desulfobacteraceae bacterium
CCTGGCGGAGCTGGTCCTCCAGTTTCTTTTCTCCGGTAACATCACGGATGAAATTAAGGGTGGCGGGTTTCCCCTCCCATGTGGTGAGCGTGGAGGTAATCTGGGCCCAGCGCTTTTCTCCCGACTTGTTGACGACCCGGAACCTGTAACCGGCAGGGACGTCTTCCCCTTTGATCCTTTTGTAATGCCGTTCGGACACCATGTTCCGGTCTTCGGGATGGATGAGCCGGGAGAAGGGCATCCCCTCCAGCTCATCCGGCGGGTGACCGGCCAGCCTTGCGGTGGCCGGATTGTGAAATCGGATGCAGCCGTCCTGGACGATAAAGATGGCCTCGTCCGCGTGCTCGACCAGGAGACGGTATTTTTCCTCGGAGGCGGTGAGCGCCGCTTCGGCCGCTTTGCGCTGTTTTTCCGCTTCAATACCGCGCAGGGCGAACCCGATATCCCCGGCCATCTCTTCAAGCAGGTCGTGTTCCTCTTTTTCATGGGCGTATTTCCGGGGAACGGAAAGGGTCAGGACACCGTATACGGTGCCGCCGGATTCCAGGCGGGCGGACAGGACCGAGCGGCCGCCATATCCGCAGGGCACCGGGCACGGGGCACACGCTGTGGAGGGGTCCTCGATGACCCGGACCCCCGCCCGGGCCCGGGCCTTCTGTGTGCAGGGAGGGAGGTCCCCGTCCGACAGCATCCGGGTGAGCGCGGAGTAGGCATCTCCCATGCCGGCGGATGCGGTGCCGGAAATTTTGCCGTCCGGTCCCAGCAGGGCGATCCATGCCCCGTGGTACCCGCGGGTGGCGATCAACTTCCGGCAGATGTCCCGGATTATCCGATCGGATGCGCTTCCCCTGGAGATGATCCGGTTGACCCCGCGGACGGCGGCCAGGACCGCGCTGAGGCGACGGATTTGCCCGAGTTCTTCTTCACGCGCTTTTGTCATCCGGACCATGGGGCGAAAGCCGGAAAAATAGAGGACCGGAAAGACCAGGACCGTGAGAAATACGGCGTCGGCAAGGGCGGCCCAGATCCCGGGGAGAGGGAAAAGCGCGGCCAGTACAGGCATGATGAGGGCATCGAAGGCGAACACCGACACGGCCAGCACGACCATCGGGCGCAACGGGGAAACGGCCCGCGGGGGAGAACCGTCTTTATCTGGCATGAGTGAGCGTTCCTCTTTTTTTATGTTTTGACCGGTTGTGAAAGAATTCAGGCGGAGAGGGTGCACTCCTTTCCATTCAACAGGGCCGCTGTCTGCTGAAGGAGCAGGGAGAGGTCCAGTGGCTTCGTCGCATACCCGTCGGCGCCGGCCGCCATGATTTTTTCCCGGTTTTCCACGGTATCATAACCGGTGAGGGCCAATATTTTTATGTGGGATGTCTCCGGATCTTTCTTGATCCGGCGGCACACCTCAAAGCCGTCCATGCCCGGCATGATCAGGTCGAGTAGCATCACGTCCGGCCTGAACGACACGATCTTGACACCGGCGTCGAAGCCATCGGCCGCTCCTTCGGCGCGATAGCCATGGTCCGAAAGTACCCGGGTCAGCAGGTTTCGCACCGCGGGGTCATCGTCCACCACGAGAACCCTTGTTCCTTCCGCGTGATCCCGGGTCAGGGGATGGATGCCGTTCTTACGGATAAAGACGTCAAGGTCTTTCCTGGACACCCGGTAATGTCCGCCGGGGGTCCTGGAGACCCTCAGGTCCCCGGACCGGATGTGCCGCCACAGGGTCCATCGGCTGACCGCGCAGTATTTGGCGGCCTCGGGCACACTCAATATTTCCCGGTTCACGACGAGCCCTTCCTTTCGGTGTTCATTTTGGTGCAAACAGTGTAAACGGTGCAGGTATTATAAGTATAAACTAATACCGCAATCGATTTTGTCAAGGAGATCTGCGTCTCATTTCGCCGGAGGGATAAAATTCCACGGTATGCGCCGAAAGCGTGTGGAGAGTATGACCGCCGGCGTCCAAACAGAAAAGAGGAAAGGGGCCTTGGAAGGGAATGAAGGTTTCCGGAAAGGAAAAAGGCCCGGCGAAATTCGTTGACCGGCCGCTACAGGTTGATGACCTTGTCCGCCAGTTGCATGGCCGTGATGATGTCCAGCATGTTGGTGGTCTCCCCCACCCGTTTTCTGTCCAGAAGGCGGAAATGGGTCAGACAGGTGCCGCAGACCAGGATGTGAAGCCCGGCATCTTCGTATGTCTTGAGGATAGGAAGGACACTGGATCCCTCTATGGTCAGTTTGACCCCGTTGTTCACGAAAACGAGACGCCACAGCTCCTCTCCCATTTCTTTCAGGGTCTTCAGGAAACTGATCATCAGTTTTTCACCCAGCGCCGCGTCCCCGTGGCCCATGCGGTTGTCGGTCACCATGACCATGATCTTTTTCCCCTGGCTTTCGCGAGGCGCCTTCGCCCGGGCCCCGGGAACGGCTGTCCCCTCCGCCTTACCGATCACATGGATATCCGGCTCGTTCATTTCCACCGTCACTGCAAATCCCTGGGATTCCAGAAAGCGGATGACATTCTGCTTTGAGGCCTCGTTGTCCACGATGACCCGGATGGTCTTCGGGTGTTCCGCCTCCAGGGTCTCTTTTGTCTGCAGCACCGGTGCGGGGCAGGCCAGGCCCCGGCAATCTATCTCCACCGCCATATGGATCTCCTCGGTTTATTCCGGCAGGCAAGGGCCGTTACAGGACCCGTATCCGTTCTTTTTCTTCTGCGGGCACGACCTCGCCGATGACCGCCGCGTCGGGAATACCCGAATCCCTGAGTTCCCGGAGCAGTTCATCGGCGCGATCCCCCGGCAGGGCGATCAGAAGGCCGCCGGATGTCTGTGG
Source organism: uncultured Desulfobacteraceae bacterium (assembly GCA_964501805.1). Taxonomy (GTDB): domain Bacteria; phylum Desulfobacterota; class DSM-4660; order Desulfatiglandales; family Desulfatiglandaceae; genus CAZCVB01. Next base: position 2,842 of record CAZCVB010000079.1, read on the forward strand.
GTCGAACAGGATATCCCGCCTCACCGGTGACACGGTCTCCTCAAAAATCACCCCGGGGCCGTGAAATTCCCGGTTCTTGTGCAGCCCTGCGGGCATGAGGCCCATGCCCGCGTATTCCAGGGCCGCGGACATAACCGGCACCCGCTCCGCGTGGACGGCGAGCCCCAGGGGGGAATCGAGGACCATCTCGGCCAGGTGTCCCAGGAGGCCGAAACCGGTGATATCCGTGCAGGCATGGACCGGGTATCGTCCCATGATTTCCGCGGGACCCCGGTTGAGCGTGGTCATGAGACGGGTGACGTCCCGCACGAGGTCTTCGGGGGCAAGCCCTCCCTTTATAGCGGTATTGATAATCCCTGTTCCCAGCGGTTTTGTCAGGATAAGCCGGTCTCCCTGCCGCAGGTGTTTTTTGGTGAGAACCTTTTCCGGATGGACGAACCCGGTGACGGACAGGCCGTATTTCAGTTCCTTGTCCTCCACGCTGTGGCCGCCCACCAGGATCACGCCGGCTTCCGACAGCTTATCCAGCCCGCCCCGGATGATCCTCCGGAGGATGGAAATATCCATCTCCTTTATGGGAAACCCGACCAGGTTCATGGCCGTCTTCGGCACTCCGCCCATGGCATAGACATCGCTTAAGGCATTGGCCGCCGCTATCTGACCGAAGGAATATGGGTCATCCACAATGGGTGTGAAAAAGTCCACGGTCTGAATAAGGGCGATATCGTCCGTCACCCGGTAAACACCCGCGTCATCCGCATGGTCCAGCCCCACGATCACGTTCGCGTCCGTCGGGAATTCAATCCCGCAGAGCGCCCTGTCCAGGTCCCCTGGAGGCAGTTTTGACGCTCACCCGGAACCGGTGACGGTCCGGGTGAGGTGAAGGTCTTCGGGATTTGACATGGCGTTTCTCCTTGCGCGGCGACCGGAACTTCCGGGTTCGCGGGGGGCCTGCCGGCGGGCCTCCGCTCTCGACGGATCATCCCCGGACAGGATCGGACCCTGAACCCGGAAAGCCGCTGTAACGCATTATGATGATATCGCATCGGCTGGATGTCAAACTGGAAATCCCGATGAGAAATGCGAAGCCGGAAGGAAAATCCGATTGAACGGGGTCCCCTGTCGCGCCCGCTTTTGCGGGGGAGAGAAGGGAGACAGGGCCGGGAAAGAGACCCTCTGGAAGGGATCTCATCCGGCCGAATCGCGTAATGCGTCTTTTTCCACGCGGACCCGAACATCGTTGTCCACGGCGCTCTCCGAGACAACCCGGCCGCCGTTATGGGAGACCACGATGTGAATTTTTTCGAGCTTATCCTTCTCCACAATGAATTCAAACGATTCGCCGGGCGGCAATATCCTGAGACATAGACCTACGTCCAGGTAGGCCTTTCAGCAGTCGCCCCTGTAATCGATAATCTCGTCTGTCATTTGAATCTCCTGTTCGCCGGATCGCAGTCAGAGCCCCCCGGCCTTCGTTATCCGATCGGAACCCGGCTCTCCCGCCGTTCCTCATACGTCGGATGTTTCCATGAGAAAATCGGACAAGGCCCGGCACGGGGGAGAGGCGACCCGCCGTTTATCCCGGATCAGAAAAAAGTTCCGCGACATGTGAATCCCTTCCACTTCCAGGGCCTTCAGCATCCCTGCGGATATTTCCGTTTCCACCGCTCTTTTTGAGAGGATCGATACCCCGAGGCCCGCCTTGATACCCTCCTTGACGGCCGTCGAACTGCCGAAGCGGGCCGCAACATTGAGGGTGTCCCTGACCCCGGCCGTCCGTAGAAAATGCTCCACGATTCTCAGCGTGCCGGAGCCCGCCTCTCTGAGGATAAAAGGCACCCGCCCCAGATCATCGGGCGCGACCGCGTCCCGGTCGGCCCATTCATGCCGGGAGGGCACCACCAGCGCCAGATCGTCCTTCCACAGCTCGCGGCACAGGAGATTCCGGTTTTCGCTCCGGGATCCGACCACGCCGAGTTCCAGGGCGCCTTCGATCACCATCCGTTCGATTTCCTCCGTGTCGGCAATCTTCAGCGCTATTGAAATGAGCGGATAGGTTTTCCGAAAACCCGTCATGATTCCGGGCAGGATATACTCGCCCGGAATGGTGCTCCCGCCCATCTGGACCTCCCCCTGTTTCATCCCGAGAAAATCCTGGATCTCAAGGGAGGCCGTCTCTTTCATCTCGAGAAGCAATACCGCGTGCTTGTAAAGGATCTCTCCGGCCCGTGTGGGCACGACCTTTCGTCCCAGCCGATCGAGAAGCCGGGTGCCGACGGCCTGCTCGAGGTTGGCGATTCGTTCGCTCACCGATGCCTGTGCCAGAAAAACCGCCGACGCGGCCCTGGAAAAACTCTCCATTTCAACCACTTTTCGGAAAACTTCCATCTGTCTCAGATCAAAGTCAAAGGGTCGTGTTTTCCGATGAGTGGTGTTTTTCATGTGCTGGATTCCGTACCGCCTTATCGTGGTTCTCTGTCGATTTTACGTGCCCGCTATCCCGGTCGGGCACACGCAGAGATAGTAGGAAGGGGCCGGTGGGTTGTCAAGGCGGAAAGGCCCTGTCTCCCGGCAGGAGGTCTCCCCCCGCCGCCAGGTTCGTATGCCGGGACGGCGCGGTTGCAAATCGGCGTGGTGGAGGGTAGTATCAAAACAAGGGAGGGGAAAACCCCGGGCACATTCCGTTCCCTGCCGGTGCAAAAAATTGTTTTTGGACAAGAAAGCTTCCCGTTAAGTTTTTGATTTTTCAACATTAAGGTGAACAAGGAGATGGTATGAAATTCAGGGAGTTGCGATGCCTGTGGGTCGCGGGGTGTCTCATGGGCGCGCTGATGCTTCGGCCCGTGTACCTGCGGGCGGCGGAAAAAAAAGAGATCTTCACCCTGGAAAGGAGCATTGCCGAGGCACTGGACAGGAACTGGTCCATCAAGGCCGTACTGGAGGAAAAGGACCAGGCGAACCAGGCCGTGAAACAGGCCCGGGCAGGGTTTCTTCCAAAAGTGGACATGTCGTATGGGTATACCCGGTTGAGTGAGCCCGTGACCTTCCGCTCCACTCTTCCGGGCGGCCTTGATATCGCCGTCAGCACCCAGGACAACTACCGGTGGAAAGGTACCGTCAGCCAGCCCGTTTTCACCGGGTTCGCCCTGACCAGCGCCTATGAACTTGCAAAATTGGGCATAGATCAATCGGAGATGCGGATTCAACAGCGGAAGCTTGATCTTGCCCTGGAGGTGAAGGCCCGTTACTTTGGAATCCTCGAGGCGGACAAGGCCCTGGAGGTGGCGCGGAAAGCGGTGACATCCCTGGCATCCCATGTCGGCGTGGCCGAGAGTTTTTACAAGGTCGGGATGATTCCCGTCAATGATCTCCTGAAATCACGGGTCCAGCTGGCCAACGCCCGCCAGGACCTGGTAAAGGCCCGGAACGCCGCACGCCTGGCCCGCTGCGCATTCAACACGCTCCTGTCCAGACCGGTCGATGCGCCGGTGGAAGTCAAGGACATCCTGCGCTACCGGCCTGAAGGGCGCGACCTTCGATCCTTTATGGCGGAGGCCCTTGACAGGCGACCCGAGATAAGGCTTATCGACGTCCATCTCCTGCAGGCGGACCAGCGGATCCGCATGGCCAGAAGCCGGAACTACCCTGAAGTCGCTTTTACCTGCGACTATATAAAGGAAGGGAATCATCCGGACGTGTCCGGCAGCCGGTTCCACGATGCCGGCAGGTGGCAGGCGATGGCCGTCCTTTCCTGGAATATCTGGGAATGGGGGAAAACCCATTATTCGGTCCTGGAACTGGAGAGCCTCAGGCGGCAGCTTGTAAAGACCAGAAAAGCCGTTGAAGACACGATCCGTCTTGAGGTGAAGCAGGCGTTCCTGGACCTGGAGACGGCCGCCAGGAACATCCCTACCACCCGCAAAGCGGTGGAGCAGGGAGAAGAAAATCTGAGGGTAAGCGAAGAACGATACAAGGCCCAGGTCTCGACTTCCACCGAGGTGCTGGATGCGCAGACGCTTCTGACGGAAGCCAGGACCAATTACCACCATGCGCTCTACGATTACAACCTGGCCCTGGCCAGACTGAAACGGGCCATTGGAACCTATTGACAATGATCCAGCTATTCCATGTATTCAAGGAGTACGGCTCGAACGTGGCGCTTTCCGACATCAGTCTGAAGGTCCGCGAAGGGGAGTTCGTTTTCATAACGGGACCCAGCGGCGCGGGGAAGACCACCCTGCTTCGCCTGATCTTCGGTGCGGAAAGACCCGCCAGCGGGCATATACTGATAAACGGCATCCATTTGAACCGGATCAACCGGAGAAACCTTGACCGGCTTCGGCGGAAGATCGGGTTCGTGTTTCAGGATTTTAAATTGCTCCCGGGAAAGACGGTCTTCGAGAACGTGGCGCTGGCCCTGGAAGTGACCGGTGAACGACGGTCGCGCGTGAGAAAAAAGACCCGCCGGGCCCTGAAGCTGGTGGGCCTGCGGGAGAAGGAAACGGCGTATCCCCTCCAGATTTCCGGCGGGGAGCAGCAGCGCGTGGCCATTGCCAGGGCGATTGTGAGGGATCCGTTGATCCTCCTTGCGGATGAGCCCACCGGAAATCTGGATCCGGACCTGACCCGCGATATCATGCTGCTTTTTCGAAGCATCTACATGAAGGGGACAACCGTGGTGATCGCGACACACAGCCGGGACCTCCTGGAGAAGACGGCGGCAAGAACAATCCTCCTGGATCGCGGAAAGGTCGCTGGTGAGACATGAGACCGAGGTTGTGGCTATACTTTTTGAGACAGGCCCTGGTGAACATCATGAATAACCGGGTGTTTCATGCCATCGGCATGGGGACCATGGTGGTCTGCCTCCTTATTTTCGGGACGTTTCTGGTCCTCTTCGTGAATCTGAACGCCTGGCTGCAGGGATGGGGCCATACCCTTTCCATGTCCGTGTACCTTGAGGACGGGATCGGCGAGCCGGGGAGGAAACGGGTCGAGGCGTTTCTCCGCAAGCTTCCGGGTGCCGAGATCCGCCGTTATATTTCCAAGGAGGGGGCGATGAGGGACCTGAGGCATACCCTGGGACCGCAGGCGGCCCTTCTTGAGGGGCTTTCCGTCAATCCTCTCCCGGCGTCGTTTGAGCTGATTTTCCGGAACTCTCCGGGTAAAGAAAAGGTGGATTCCGGGAAACTGAAGGAACGGATCAAAACGATCCCCGGGGTTTCGGATGTCGAATATAGCGAGGAATGGGTGAAACGGTTCCAGGGAATCCTCGGAGTGGTCCGGCTTGCGGGGTTTTTCATCGGAGGGCTTTTGGCCTTGGGGATCCTGTTTATCGTCACCAATACCATCAAGCTGACCATCTATTCGAGGAGGGATGAAATCGAGATTCTCAAACTGGTGGGCGCCACGGACGGTTTTGTGAAGGCCCCCTTCCTGCTGGAAGGGATGATTCAGGGAGTATTGAGCGGCACGACGGCTCTCCTGCTGCTCTTTTTCGGATATTTTCTCCTGTCCGCCCAAAAGATCCATCTCATGGGCCTGGCGCTTCCCGGTTTCGTGTTTATTCCTCAGGAATATGTCTTTTCAATCCTGATCATGAGCGTGGCCCTGGGTCTGGCGGGAAGCTTCATCGCCGTGGGCCGGTTTTTCGACCTCTGACAGGCGGTGTCATGGCCTTTTTTTCGCGATTGTTGCCCTTTGCGATTTTTTCCGCGGTTTTCCTGGCCGGAATCCCGGGCCCTGGATGCGGTTTCGCGGCCGGCCCGGACGACGAACAGATCCGGAAAATCGAATCCAGGCTTTCACAGGATCGAAAAAAACTCCACGCCTTTGATGCCAGGGAAAAAGATATCCTGGAGACCCTGTCCGAACTGGAGAGAGAGGTTGCCGGGAAGCGCAGTTCCATTGCCCGGCTCGAGCGGCGCATCCGGTCCGAAAAGACGGAGATCCGCCGCCTGAACCGGACCCTTGGTGATCTGGAAAAATCACTGAAGCGGACCGAGGCCCGGCTGGTCAGGAAACTCGTCACGCTGTACCGCTATGTCAGGAGGGGATATTACCGGACCCTTCTGGAAGTGGACAGCCTGGATGATTTTAGGCGAATGGCAAGATACCTGGGGATAATCATGCGGGAGGACCGGGAGACCCTTGCGGATTTGGCCCGGCAGCAGGCGGCCTGGAGGCGGCGTATCCTGCTGACGAAAAAGGCCCTGGCGGGAAAAGAGGCGGTCCGGGAAGAAGAGGAGCGCCGGTTGGCCTCTCTCCGGGAAGATCTTGAGAAAAAGGTGATCCGCCTCATGCGGGTCCATCAGGAAAAAAAGTTCTATGAAACCGGGGTGCGGGAACTTCAGGTGGCGGCCAGCAACCTGAAACAGACCCTTCTGGACATAGAAAAGAAAACCGCCTACCGCCAGATGGGATCCTCCCGGTTCGAGAAATTCAGGGGACGGTTGCCATATCCCCTGGAAGGGAAAATCGTCAGCGGGGACCGGGTTCCCGGGGCTGAAAGACTGAAGCCCTACAAAGGGATATTCATCGAGGGGGGCTTCGGCGCCGACGTAAGGACGATCTTTCCCGGCCGTGTTGATTTTTCCGGGCGGATCAAGGGGTACGGGGACGTGGTCATCATCAATCATGGATCCCGTTTCTTTTCCATTTCGGCCCATCTCCTTGAAAGAAAAAGGCGGGAAGGGGATCTCCTCGGAAAAGGCGTCGTTATCGGGCGCGTGGGCGATACCGCTGGTTCGAAACGGGGAACCCTCTATTTCGAGATCCGGAGGGGCGGGAAAGCCTTGAACCCGCTCAAATGGCTGAAGCGCCGGTAAACCGCTTTTTCGGAATGTTTTTCCGGCGAACCGGCATTCAGGATAATCTTTCGGGCGAAAAGGGGATCCTTACGGGCCGAAAGGAGACGGGCGGGTCTATCGAGAACCGGGGTTCTTTTGGGCCCCGGATTTTTTGGGTTGTTTTCGAGACGCAAATCAACTAAATCATCTTGATGCGGTCCGGATGCCTGTCATGGCGGCATCGGCTGCCGTGTTGCAGGGTAAACCGGATTTTCGAAAGACAACCCGATGGACGGACGGGCGCCGAATCAGCAACACCATGCGGCT
>CAZCVB010000080.1:0-9948 GCA_964501805.1 uncultured Desulfobacteraceae bacterium
AGACCACGCGGGGTTTCAGGCGATCCTCGAAAAACCCCATGGTGATCAGGGCCACCTTGCCGTTCATGGACACCAGATTCCCGATGTAGGCGGGATTACTGTAGACATCCGCCCGCAGACGGTCGATGCCTTTTTTTGTCTTGGGCGCCTCGGGAAAAAGAATGGGCGGGCTTGAGATACCGGTGGATTCGATCTTCGGGTTTCGGACCTTGTTCACCCCGAGAGAGATGACCTTGGTGCGGTCCACACCCGGCATGAACTCCAGCTCCCGGCTGAAATCGATCAGTTTCTGCAGTGCCTTGTGAGTAAAAAGATCCCCTTTCAGGACCTCCATACCGATGATGACCGTATTGGTGCCCCCGAACTTGGGGTGTTTCTTGATCAGCTTGATAAACGGATGGTGTTGCGGAAGCAGGTCAGGGAAATAGGTCTGGATGGGGAGATGCAGGGCCTGGTACAGGAAAAACCCGGTAATTCCCAGGATGCAGACAGCGATGAACAATCTCCTGTTGACGATAAACCGCGCGATCTTGTCAATCATCGATCCGTCACCTTTTTTGGTTTTAAAGCGTTAATTCCTCATTCCCGGGGGCACGCTTACTTCCCGGCGCGCATGTCGGCCGCAGGATACCAGGTTTTTCCGCCGTTATCGCTTCTCAGAATCGTCCCCACGCTCCCCACGATCCAACCGTGGAGGGGGTCCGGGAAAAGGCATATCTTGAGCCAGGCCCGTGTCGGGATCCTCACGGTCGCGTCTGTCCAGGTGGAACCGTCATACACCGCCAGAATCCATTTCAGCCCGACGGCCCAACCCTGATGACCCGATACCTGGATGCTCAACAGGGTCTCGTTTACGGGCGATGGCACTACCTGCCAGTGCGCCCCCCCGTCCACGGTCTTCAGAAGGCTCCCGTCCATCCCGGTGATCCACCCGTTCTCGGTGTCTTCAAAATAAACGCCGAAAAGGGTCTTCTCTCCGAGAGGAGACTTTTGTTCTTCCCAGGTCTTCCCACCGTCCGCCGTGTGAACAATCCCCCCGAACTCGCCGACGACCCAACCGTTCCGGCCGTCCACGAAACACATGTCATTATAGATCCGGTCCACCTTCCTGCCGATCCTGGACCAGGTTTTTCCGCCATCCTCCGTTCCCAGGAGGGTGCCGAAGGCCCCGATGATCCATCCCCTGGAAAGGTCGTGAAAAGTGACGCCGAAAAGGTGTTCACCGGTATGGCTCTCCTGGGATTTCCAGGTGCGTCCGCCGTCGCCGGTATGAAGGATAAGGCCGTCCTGACCCACAATCCAGCCGTTTTCATCATCAACAAAGGAAACGCTGTAGAGATTTCCCAATGTCCCGGAATCCTGGACCACAAAGGAACGCGGCCCGGGATCGAACCGGCAGATCATCCCGTGGCTCCCCACGAACCATGTCCGCCCGGACGCCACGGTGCACACGCTGTAAAAATTGTAGAAATAGGCCTTCTGGAAATTGAAGTTCCGCGCGGCGCCGTCCCCGTCCGCAAAAGCGATGGTCCAGGAAAGACACACAATGACAAAGGGTAACCCCACATACCGAAGCCACTTCATGAATCATCCTCTCCTTTGCCCCGCACACATGAAGCCAGAGCCTTTTTTGATTGTAAAGACCGAGGTTGTCTATGTTAATTTATTAGAAGAGACGGATTTTCTCTTTGCTCCCGCCGACGCCTGTGATCGATTGTTCAATCAGCGGTTGCATGAAAAGCCCCCATCAACCCGCCAGGAATGAAATTCTAAAGGAAATCCCTGCACTCACCGCCTGCCGATTAACAAACAGGTGACGCGTCAGCACCAGGTCAGGATGTACGATCGATTCTTCAATAAAAGATGAATAGATGAATAGGAAATATCAAGATGGCTTTCCCTCACACGGGGTTGTGCCTCCCGGACCGAAACGTTAACGCAGTCCAGGCCCGGGACGGAAGGCACAATTATTTTAACGGCCGTTCGTTAAATATACCCGCGATAAAAAAATTGTCAAGTTGTTTGCCGCAACTTTTCAGGTCCCCAGAAAAGCACCCCGGCTACTGCATGGCGGATCTGCCCGGCGCGCCTTGAAACATCAGCAGAAGGGCCCGCCGGGACATGCCCGTCAGTAACCCTGAAAACCTAAAAGCGCGAATGGGCCATCACCGGTTCGTACAGGCCGGTCTTAAACAGGAGGATCTTCACTCCCAGGTCCCCGATGAGTTCCGCAATGGCCACCAGCAGCAACACCACCAGGGTATCCGGCCCGAATGCCGAAAGCAGCGCGGTCAGCACAATGCCGATCACCACGACAAAGGGGATAAACCAGATCGCGAAACGGTCTTTCAACAGTAAAACCACCGCCTTCCTTCCGGCCGATGGCCCGTAGGCGGCTCCGTGCAGAAAGCTTGCAAGGGTCACCCCGCAAAAGAGTATCAGCCCCAATTCCATCGCCTTAAGGACCTCGTACGTATGGCCTCCCGTGGCCAGGAAATGATCATGGCCGAACAGCAAAACCAGGGTCACGCCGCCCAGAAGTCCGTAGGATATGCTGAAAATGGGCATCAATCCCGTATCCCACAGCGGGATGGCCGCCGAATAGGAAAGAACAAACCCCAGATAAAACAAGACCACCAGGCATCCCAGCATGGCCAGGACAAAAAGGAGCGAGGCAGCAAAACCACCAACGATGTGATATTTCAGGTTCAGCATATGCGCGCCGCCGAATCCCGTGAAAATAATGCTGCCGCACAAGCCCCGGCTGATCCATGAACTGCTCAGATGCATGATGGCGCGCCAAGCGCGGAGCGGTTTGCCAAGGTGCATGAAAAGTGCGGTGGGCTTGCAGACGGTCACCAATCCCCAGCCGATCAACATGCCCGTCATGAAATTATAAAACGCGGAGACCAGGAAGAGACCGGCTCCCACCTCGCCAAAAAAGAAGGCGGTGGCGATCCGCCAGCCCCAGTATTCCTGGCGGCGGTACCCAACCTTGAACTCCTCACCTACGATTTCGTATGAATCACTCAGCATCTTTTAACCTCATTTCTTCTTAATCCGGTTTTTCCCGATCCATCGGAGCGGAAGATTATTCAAGATAAAAGACCTTGGGTTTCGTATTGTGGTGTGCCAAAGGCTGGACCCCTTTCCGCTCCTGGATCAGGCGCCGGACCTTACTGTCCGGGTCGTCCAGATCACCGAAGATCCGGGCCTCGGTGGGGCAGATATTGACACATGCCGGTTCCAGGCCGGCGTCCACGCGCTCATGGCAGAAGGTGCATTTGATGGCCGTCCCAATGACGAACCTGGGATATCCCTGTTTTTCAAACGGGGTCAGGATACCCTGTTTGTAAAGACCTTTTTCAACAGGCTCCCTGTGCAGGACGACCCGGTTCTTATATGGACAGGCCGTGGCGCAGGCGCCACACCCAATGCATTTGGTTTCGTCCACCAGGACGATTCCGTCCTCACGGATATAGGTCGCCTTGGTGGGACACACCCGCTCACACGGAGGATCCTCGCAATGATTGCACAGGACAGGGATATACACCCGGGTGGCATGGGGGTATTTACCGATCTCTTCACTGAGCGTCTTGGTGAAGAGCACACCTGCCGGCGTGCTGTTTTCCATCTTGCAGGCAACCGTGCAGGCGTTGCATCCAATACATCGTTTCAAGTCGATGACCATTCCCCATTTCGGCATTTCTGTCAGCCCTCCTCTCCCCTCGCCCGGATTTCACTATAGGCGAACATGGTGTTCTTGGCGAAGACTTCCTTCGCGTCCTTGGGTTTGGACATGATCTTTGTCAGTTTCACCCGCGCCGTGGTCTCCATCTGACCGCTGTTGGCATCGACGTTCCGGAGGTCCGCAGGCAGCAAGCGGTTGAAGTTACCGCCGCCCGGCCGCACCACTGCATGGTAATCCACCCATCGCGTCAGGGCATTGGAGACGGCCAGTGTCTCCGGATGGACCCCTTCAGTGATGTTGGCCAGCCCCTTGATCTGCCCATAGGGAGAAGTAAGCTGGATCAGATCCCACTGTTCGATCCCCCGCTCCGCGGCGGTCTTGGGATTGATCAGGATTCCCATGTGAACCGGGTCGTTCCAAACGATTTCGTCGATCCACGGGATACTCAGGTTTTCCGTAAAATTGAGCTGCACTTCCTTGAAGCTGATGGCGTACATATCGTACTCCGGCGGCTCCTGATGAACCGGTTCAATGGCGGCATTGGGTAGAGGCTGATAGTCATCCCAGTACCACTCATCCCGAAACGGCACCTGAGCTTCCTCCATCTTCTGCTTCAATTCGTCCCGCCTCCTGATGATATATTCCAGATAAAAATGGACCCGCTGCCCCTTCCAAGGCTGGTACATCTTCCATGGCGGCTTTTTCTTCACCGAGTGACCGTGTTCCATGTACCATTTGAGATCCTTTCCATTCCACAAAAGACCCCGCCGCTCCGCGATCTCCTTCTCGCCGTATTTCTTGCCCGGCTTGAGCAGCAACTCAGGTTTATGGCCGAATCCATACACAAAATTGATGACCTCGTTCCACTGGTCCAGGATACCGATCCGCTCGGAAATCTCGTTGAAAATCTCTTCCTCGCTCTTGCTGTCGTACAGGGGCTCGATCACCGGCTGCCGCAGGCACATTCCTTCGGTGTTGGGCGGCTCGATCATGGTCATGTTCCACGATTCCAGTGTATCATGGGCCGGCAACACGATATCCGCCCAGGTGGTGCTCTCGTTCAGCACCACGTCGATAGCGACGATGAACCGCATTTTGCTCATGATCTTGAACCATTTCTGCTGATCCCCGGGCATGTTCCACAACGGGTTGGAATGGCAGATGAGCATAGTGTCCGGGTAGAAATCGTACCCGAATTTTTCCGGTTCGGTAAGGGTGAGGTTATTAAGGTGCCCCGGATCCACGGCCAGGGGAAAGTAGTCCTGGAGGTGGGTGGTATTGGGCGGATAGGCAAAAGGAACCTCCGGGTGCAACTGGTGAGGAACACATGTCAGCATACCGGAATCTTCGCCGCTGGAGGCGGGCCACCAGGCGCCTTCGCCGTAAATATGGTCAAAGTCCTCCCAGTACTCATCCAGGCACACACCCACATGGCCGCCGGGCGCATCCAGACTTCCCACCAGCATGTTGACGATCTTGAAGGCGTGGTTGTTCATGCTTCCGTACTTGTGCCCTTCCCCGCCGCGGTAGTAGTTGTAGGCCGCCGGCCGCAGCGGATAGGTCTTCCCGTCGATCTCGATGGTCGCGCCGATCTGGGCCGCATCGGCGAATTCATGGGCAATCCGCTCAATGGTTTCCGCCGGTACGGTCGTGAACTCCGAAACCTTCTGGGGCGTACAGTCTTCCAGGATATCCTTGAATTTCTGAAAGGCCGGTTTGCAGGTAACGCCTTCCACCTCGTAGGTCCCCGTCAATGCGAAGTCCTTGATGGATTCATCATTCCACAGCTTGGCCTTGTCCTCCACCGGGTCCCAGATATAACAGTGCCCGTCCTTGTTGCGGACAAAGTATCCGTCCGGTCCCACCAGGTACGGGGCATTGGTGTCTTCCTTGAGAAATTTTTCGTCGATCAGGTTGTCCCGGATGAGAACATGGCACAGGCCAAGCGCGAAATGCCGGTCGGTGGCCGGCCGGATGGGAACCCACTCATTGGCCTTTGCCCCGCCCGTGGAAAGCCGGGGTTCCACCACGACCACGTGCATGCCCCGGTCCACCCGCGCATCCGCCATGTAGCCCGCCTGGCAGGCGACGTGAAGATGGGACGAAAAGCCGTCTCCGCCGCCGTCGTTGATCCAGTAATTGCAGTAGTCATAATCATTGGCCGATGCAAAGGTGCGATGGATCATGCCGTTCATGGGATGAAACCCGCCGCCGCACAGGGTGCCGACCACGGTAAAGTAGTTGGCGTTTCCCCCGAAGGCCGCAGGCCAGGCCCATAGGAACAGCTTCTGGAAATCGTTGATGGCCGGGAGCAGCTTGCGGGGATCCTCATCCAGGGTCTTCTTCAATTCCCTGGCCACGATATCGAAGGCCTCGTCCCAGCTGATAGGCACCCATTTGGGGTCTTCATGGGGTCCTTTTTTGGGGTTGGTGCGTTTAAGCGGCGTCTTGACCCGCTGCGGATCATACAACCGCATGAGCATGGACGCCCCTTTCGGGCACAGATGCCCCCGGTTACTTGGGCTTGAAGGGTTCCCTTCCACCTTGAGCACCACGCCGTCGTCACTGACGCGGACGAGGGCATTGCAGGAATGCAGACACATCTTGCAGGTGGTCGGAATCCACTTCCCGGACTTCATGGAATTCTGAACCGGTGCGTTCTGTTTCATTCAAACCTCCCTTTTCATGGATTGAATTTCAATGTTATCTGGAATCTTTTCGGCATCCCGCCGAACTCGTGGCATCCGGATGACCTCGGCACCGCTAAACGGCCACGGCCTCCGATGTCTCCAACTTTTCCCCTTCGAAATGCTTGAGCATCTCGATTTGCTCATCCGTCCTTTTCTGAATATGCACAATCTGTTCTTTGGACAGATGACTGTATTTCCGAATCAGCCGGAGATATTCCTCCACCGGCAACGGGTTGTCCACCGGATGGGTGAATCTGAGGCTTCTGTCCTGATTATTGAACTCCCACAAGGGAACGATATTGGTCTGCACGGCTTTCCGGCCCACCTCGATAAGCTGGGCGGGCAAAAAGCGCCAGCCCGTGGGGCAGGGGGAAAAGACGTGGATATAGGCCATCCCCCGCGTGGAGGCCTCGATGGCCTTGTCCAGTTTTTCGTAATAGTCTTCCATAAAGGCCGTCGATGCGGTGGCCACGTATTCGCAATTGTGCATCATCATAATGATGGGCATCGGTTTCGCGTCCCGGGTCTTACCCTTCAGGACCGATCCCACCGGCGTCGTGGAGGTCCAGGCGCCGTAAGGAGTAGTTGACGAGCGCTGCACCCCCGTGTTCATGTAGCCCTCGTTGTCCAGGCAGATGTACACCATCTGTTCCCCGCGTTCCGCGGCCCCGGACAGGGACTGGAAGCCCACGTCCGCGGTTCCACCGTCTCCGGCCAGCGCCAGCATGGTCACATCCCGGCCGATGCGGTTGTAGTAGCGGCGGATCCCCGCCAGCATGGAGGCCGTGTTGGTCAAGAGCGGATGAAATACCGGAACCTTGGTCGCGGTCAGTCCGTTCACGCCCACGGAACCGACCCCGGCGATGCATCCCGGCGGCGTGGCCAGAACGGTATTGGGGCCGATCCTTCGGAGGGTATGCCGCATCAGCAATTCCGAGTTGCATCCAAGGCACGCGGAGATACCGGGGACGAAAAGGTCTTCGTAATCTCCCCACGCATTGTACAGATCGGCGGCGCCGGAAAATTCGAGGGCCCCGGTCTTGCATGCCTTCACGCAGGCGGGATCCCCGCCACAGAGATCGCATTTCATCACGTGATCGTCCCCGGCATTATAGGTAATCCCGGCATACGCGCAGGCGAGGGTACACATCTGGCAGTTGACACACCGCGCTTCATCCCACTGGATAACCCCTGTCTCTTCATCCTTTGTAAGGGCACCGGCCGGACAGTTCATGACGCACTGGGGCTCGCCGCACTGACGGCACAACGCCAGGCCCCAGGATCCTTCATCCGGATCACGCACCACGGAAATCCGCGAATGTCCCGGATCGTCGGTCCCGGATTTCACCTGGGCGCAGGCCTTGACACATTCCATGCAACCGTCACATTTTTCCGGATGAAAAATAATGGTACGATAACTTTTCCCCATCGTGTTCTCTCCTTTGAAGACCGCCCTTCAGACGTCTCTTCTAATCATCAAAACATCGGTCCGCCGTTTTGGCTACCGCCAGAAGGCCGACATCAATGATCGTCCCACATCCCTGGGCTCGCAGGAAAAGCGCTCCCTGGTCTCGCCGAGCTCGATTTGATCACGGATCATGCGGCACAGGACCCCCGGGTCCAGGTCCATGTTGATGGCCGAGGCCCCGACCAGATGATCATCCCTGAAAACCAGTTTCTGGTAGCGCCTGCTGCTGGATGAAACCATCACATCCACCTGAAACCCTTCATCGTCTCCCACCGGTCCCGACATGCCCACCGAAAACGCCCGGTTTCCGAAAAAGCTGTAGGTATTCATGGAAAGACCCCCGCCATACGGCTTCAGGGCCGGATCATCCACCATGTCCATCCCGGCGATCCATCCCTGCTCCACCGCGTCCGGCAGGATTCCGTTCAGGATCTTCTCCGGACCGAAAAAACTGCCGGCCTTTGCCACGTCTCCGGCGGCCCAGACATTGTCCACGCTGGTCCGCATGGTATCTCCCACGACGATCCCGTCATCGGCCTCAACCCCCGAGTCCGCCAGGAACGCGATATTGGCCCGGACACCGGTCGCCACCACCAGCAGGTGGGCCGAAAGATCCAGCCCGTTTTCAAGGGAGACAACACAGACCTTTTTGTTGTTATTGGACGAGGTGACATGCGTCACCGCGTTTCCGGTAAGAATCCGTACGCCGTTATCCGAGAAGACCTTCTGGATCATCCCGGAGGCTTCGGCATCAAAATAACCGGGGAGGACCTGGGGCAACATCTCCAGGACGGTGACTTCCATTCCGGCCTCGCTCAGGTTTTCCGCTGCGTGCATCCCGATCAATCCGGCACCGAGAATAATGGCGGAAAGGTTCTCTTTCATCGCCTTCCGGATGCTCACTGCGTCTTCCAGGGTACGCAGGACATGAAACGAGGTGTCGCTGAGCCCCTGTATGGGCGGCACCGAGGGGGACGCCCCTGTGGCGATGAGCAGCTTCTCGTAGGTAATTTCTTCGCCGGAATCAAGCGTGACCCGGTTCGCACCGGTATCGATTGCGGTCACTTCGCGTCCCTTCATGAAGGTCGCATGGTTTTCTTCAAAATAGGCATCATCACGCAAAAAGACGCCGTCCTGCGGCGTTTTCCCCGACACCACATACGGCAGTATGGTGGGTGAATACGGCAGCACCTTCTCCCGCGTGATCATGGTGAGTGCGCCTTCCTTGTCCTGAAGCCGAATGGCGTTCATGGCCGAAAGGCCTGCATGACTGCTCCCGATAATCAGATATTTCGTCTGGGACATCTTCGCTCCCTCGTTTCTTAGTCATTCTCATTTAACCAGATAGTCTCTTCCGGAACGTCTCCTTTGAGGGCCTTTGCGGTGATTTCAATGACCCGCATGAAGTGGGGAATGGTGATATCCGCACCGGCCAGTCCGCCGATGAAGCCCACCACCGGAATCCGCTCACCCAGGTGATACAGGCAGGAGAGGGTTTCCTGGTGCACCGGCCCGCAGTTCCAGCCGAAGCTGACGGAGCGGTCCACCACGCCGAGGGCCTTTACCTTGGAGATGGCCCGGCCCATGGCTGCAAGGGGAAAGGGCCGGAAGGTTTTGATCTTTATGAGACCCACCTTCTCTCCGGCCTCGCGGGCCTGGTCCACGGCATCCTTTCCCGTGCCGCTCATGCCTCCGATGGTGACGATGGCATAGTCTGCGTCGTCGAGCCGGTATTCCTCCACCAGGGGGGCCCAATCCCGGCCGAACCGCTCCCGCCACTCGGCATGGACCTCAGGGATCACCCGCAGGGCGTTCTGCATCCCCTTGCACAGTCCCTTCCGGTACCGGACGAAGAGAGACGGACCCACACCCCCGGCGCCTCCGGTAAGCGGATCCACTCCCATGGGTCGTTCGGGATCCAGGGCCGCGTGCCAGTTGATATTTTTCTCTCCCAGGAAAGCGTCCACCACCTCCTGGTCCGGCACCTCCGCCTTTTCAACACCATAGGAGAGATAATTCCCGTCATGGCACACGTTCACCGGCACCATGACGTCCCGGTTCTCGGCGATTTTGTAGGCCATGATGACGGTATCCATTAT
>CAZCVB010000081.1:0-9878 GCA_964501805.1 uncultured Desulfobacteraceae bacterium
TGGCCTCGTCGAAGCACCTTTGTCTCTACAACCAGGGCGCTTACAGTTATATCCCCGTCATCTGGGGAGGCAAACCGCTGTCGGTCACGGAGAAGTGCTGTTATTTCGAGGGGGCCCCCTATTGTGAATATCACCTGAGATGGCCCGCCAGGAACCGGCTCCACGCGATCTTTTCCAGGTTTTTCACGTCGCGGTCGGTCCTCATGGACACGGTGCGGGAGATGGAGCGGGACAAGGAACTGCTGGAGCGGAAATACGATGAGGTCAACCGCCTCAACATCGCCCTGAACCGGAAGATCCGGCAGCTCATGGCCATCCAAGAGACGGGAAAGGCCATCCTCTCCATCCTCGACCTGGAGAACCTCCTGAACGTGATCATGAGCATCCTTTCCAATGTCTGCCGCGTCAACCGCGCCCTCATCATGCTGGTGAATGAGAACGAGGGCACCCTTGAATTCATCCAGGGGGTGGGATTCGACGGGGACATCCCCGACGTGATCCGGAATTACCGGATCCCGCTCCACCGGGTCAGCAACCTCCTGGCGCGGGTCGTCAGCACCGGGAAATCCGAGTATATTGCGGACGTGAAAAAATCCCGGCTGCGGCAGGAAAACGTGGTCCTCACCTATGGGCAGCCTTCCTCCGTGTACGCCGTCCCCCTGATCACCCGGTCGAGGGTGATCGGGGTCCTGGCCACGGACGCGGTGGACGGCGAAGGGGTCCCGCCGGAGACGCGGGAGACCATGGAGGTGTTCGCGCCGCAGATCGCCGTGGCCATTGAAAACGCCAGGCTGTACAGCGAGCTGAACGAGCAGATGGCGGAACTCAGGCGGTCACAGGAGCTCCTCGGCAGGACCGAAAAATTTTCATTCCTGGGCCACCTGGCGGCCAGGCTGGCCCATGAAATCAAGAATCCCATGACGGCCATCGGGACATTCGTCCAGATGCTGCCGCGCAAGTTTGAAGACCGGGAATTCAGGGAGCAGTTCTACGAAATCGCCATGGAGGAAACGGCGCGTGTCAACAACATGATCACTGAACTCCTGGACCTGGTGAAAAAAAAGGAATCCCATTTCGCGTTCCATGACCTTCATCACCTCATCGACCGGATGATCTTCCTGGTTTCTCTCCAGGCCAGGGAGAAAAACATCGAAATCCACAGGCGGTATGACCCGGAGCTGGGTCAGGTCTGGCTCGACTCGGAAAAAATAAAGGAGGTGATCCTGAATCTCCTCTCCAACGCGGTGGATTTTACGCCCCGGGAAGGACGGATCGTGATATGGACCCGGGATGCGGGGGGTGACGGACATCCCCGGCGGATTCAGGTCGGAATAAAGGACAACGGGGTGGGGATCCCCGGGCCGAACATCAACCGGATTTTCGACCCCTATTTCACCACCCGGCACAGGAGCTCCCTTCACAGCGGGACGGGGCTCGGCCTGAGCATCGCGCATCAGAACATGCAGGATCACGGGGGGACCATCGAGGTGGAGAGCGCGGTGAACGAGGGGACCACCTTCCTGCTGACGCTCCCCGCGGAACCGGACCGGAAATGACGGGAAAACCGGGCGTGAAAATCGATTGGGTGAACATCCACGGCGTGATCCTCATGGCCGATGAAGCGGCCTGTTCCCTGGAAGATGTGAAGATGATCGTGCGGCAGGGATGGTACCGGATGATCAACGTGCGCGTGTCCAAGTGCGGCGGGCTCAGGAAATCGATGCAGATGATCAATTTTCTGAGAAGGAACCGGGTCCTGTTCCAGATCGCCTGCCAGCTGGGGGAGTCGGGGCTCCTGTCCGCGGCGGGCCGGATCCTCAGTCTCCTGAGCCGGGACGCCCGGTATCATGACGGCTCCTATGACGAATTTCTCCTGAAAGAGAACATCACCACGAAAAACGTGTCGTTCGGCCCCGGGGGAAAGGCCGGTCCCCTCGGCGGTCACGGGCTGGGTGTGGACGTGGACAGGAACCGCCTGCTCCGCCTTTCAAACGGGCCGGCCCCGGTTACGGTTGCCCGTCCCGCGTGACGGGGACCTGAACCATGCCGGCGATTCCCGCCGGACGGGGGCCGCTTTTTGGGCGCGACGCCGTCCGGCCCACGAGGTGCTGAAGATGGATTCCATAGAAAAACAGTTGCGGGAAAGCGAGCAGAAGATCCGGATCCTTTACGAGATCACGCGGTTCGTCTCCTCTTTTCTCCATCTTCAGGACGTCCTCGACGCCATCGTGGACCTCCTGGTAAAAGAGTTCGGCCTGGACGCCTGTTCCATCCGTCTGCTGGACGACGACGGGAACCTGAGGATCAGGAGCCACAAGGGGCTGAGCCGGGCGTTCATTGAGCAGGCCACGCGCAGGCCCACCGTGGACAGCTACTCGGGGGACTGCTTTCTCACGGGGAGGATCGTCATCGTGAACGATGCCGACCGGATCGACAAGCCCATTTCCACCAACCGGACCGTGTGTGAAAACATCAAGTCCTTCGCCGTGACCCCCGTCAAGGTGGAGGGGGAGATCATCGGCGTCCTGGTGACCGCCTCCCGCAGGCCGGACTATTTTCATTCCCGGTTCAACGATGTTATTTACATCATCGGGAACCAGATCGGAATGGCCATCCGTATCTCCCAGCTTTACGAGGAGATCTTCGGCTTCAATCAGGCCCTTGAAAGGAAGGTGGCCGAGCGCACCCGCGAACTGGAAGAGAAGACCGCCCGGCTGGTGGCGGCCGAGCGGCTGGCCACCCTGGGGATGATGTCCCGGAGGATCGCCCACGAGTTCAGGAATTCCCTCACCGTGGTGGGCGGTTTCGCCCGTCGGCTGGACGAGAAAACGGACCCGGAGGATCCCAGGAGGAAATACGTGGAGGTCATCGTGGATGAAGTGAAGGTCCTCGAGAAGAAGGTGGCGGAGATCATCGGCGAGGGCGCGCCGTGACCTTCCCCGGCCGTCACGCTGCCGGGGAGCCGATCAGCTCCCGGCCCAGGGTCTCGATGAGCCGGGGAGAAGGCAGGTCCCTGTAAATCCCGTAGTGCGCCCCGGATGCCGGATCCACGCCGCGAAGAAAGACGTAGAATACCCCGCCGAAGTGGGTTTCGTACCGGTAGCCGGGCAGACGCAGGCGGAGATACCGGTCCAGGGCCAGCGTGTAGATGGTGTACTGGAGGATGTAGTATTCCGTTTTCATCACCCGCGCGAGGGCCGGCGCGTCGTAATCTTCCACGCGATCTCCCAGGTGGTTGGATTTCCAGTCCACGAGGTAAAACCGGTCCCGCCATCGGAACACCAGATCGATGAATCCCCGCATGAACCCCCGCGCGGGCGAAAAATGAAGCCGGCCCACGGCCTCCGGAAAATCTTCCAGCAATCCTGACGGCGTGTTCTCCCGGAAGATCTCCCCGAGCCTTTTCGGGGTGAGGGTTTTCAGCGGAAAGTGGAATTCCAGTTCGTTCAGGCGGTCTTCGGCCCCTATGGACGACAGGCGCGGGCCGCCGTCTTCGCGGGCCAGGGGAACGCTGAGGACGCGGGTGAGCATCCCTTGCACCGCCTTTGCCCATCCCCGGTCGAATCCGTATTCATCGAGCTTGGCCTTTACCAGTTCCATGACGGAATCCGGTGCGTCTGCGGAATAATCGAGGTGTTCCAGGACGTCATGAAAGAAGACGCCCGCCCCGGCGCCCCGCGGAAACGAGAAGATGTCCCGGGAGAATGTCTCCGCCGGGGGTTCATCGGGTCCGTTTGCCGGCGGTGTTTCGGATAACAGGGTCGCGTCGAGATCCATCGGCTCCTCCGCGCCGGGAACCCCCGATACCAGGCCGGAAAAACTCGTGATGCACCAGCGGCGGTCGATGCGCCCGGAGAATGTCCGGCGCTCCAGGCGCGTTATCGGGGCCTCCGGCGTCCCGGAGGGGGCGGCCCGGCCGGCCGGGAGACCGGAGACCGCGATGGCGCCGCCCGCCTTCCGCGAGAGCGCCTCCAGGTCCCGGAGCACCCGGTCATCCGTCACCTCCCGCCAGTTTTCCATGGCCTTTTGTGACACGTCCGGGTGCAGGAGATAGGCCGGGGCCGATGCGTCTCCCCGGTTGAAACGGCCCCAGACCAGGTAGCAGCGGTATTTGGCCCGGGTGAGGGCCACGTAGAGGAGGCGCAGGTCCTCGGCGAGGCGTTCTTTTTTCGCAAGGGACAGGTGTCGATCCCGGCCCGGAGATCCCAGGTCGAGGGTCAGTTCCTCCCCGCGGGCGTCATCGTGAAACGTGAACGGCTCGTTCTTCCTGGCCACAGGGGGCCCCTGCCAGGAGAAGGGACAGAAGACGACCGGGTATTCGAGGCCCTTGCTCTTGTGGATGGTGACCACCTTTACCGCGTTTTCATCGCTTTCCAGCCGGAGAGGGTGCTCCTCGGGCCTGAGGGACGGTGAATGCCGGCGATCGGAAAGCCACTTCACCAGTTCCCTGACGCCCAGTTTTTTTTCCACGGACGTCCGGTGGAGGACCTCCATGAGATGGAGCGTGTTGGTGCTCCGGCGTTCGCCGTCCGTCAGGCCCATGAGCCGGACAAGGACGGTCTCCCGTGACAGGAGGTGACGGAACATGCGGATGAACCCGTGGTCGCGCCAGAGGTCGTGGTAGACCCTGAACCTGTCGAGGGTCCCCTCCCACGCCGCCTCGTCCCCCGTGAGCCGGTCCAGGTCCTCGCCCCCCAGCCCCATCATGTCGGTCGCCAGGGCCTCCCGGATCCGCTGTTCGTCCCCGGGGTCGGAGACGGCCGCGAGGACCCGTTCGGTCTCCATGGCCTCCCGGGTATCGAAGAGATCGCCGGTGTTATAGAGGACGGCCGGGATGCGGCGGGCGGCCAGGGCCTCCCGGATCAGTTGCGCCTGGCGGTTTTTGGGGACCAGCACGGCGATGTCTCCCGCGGAAACGGGCCGGCCGCCGGGACCCACGCGCTCCGGCGCGCCGGGGGAGAGAAGGCGGGCGATCTCCTCCGCCACCGCCGCGGGGATGACCCGGTTCGCCGTTTCCACCGGTACCGGTTTGGCGGAAGGGGTGAGATCCCGCGTATCGGCGAGCCAGAATCGGAAGGGCGGCGTCGCGGCGTCGTCTTCTCCGGGGCGCTTCTCCTCTCCCGGCGGCCCGGGGACCGCCGGGTGGTAGGGGATTTCCTCGTACAGGAACGGGCGGTCTCTTGCGGAAAAGAGGGTGTTGACCGCCGTGATCAGCCCGGGATCGGACCGCCAGTTCCTGAGGAGGGTATGGCGGCGGGAGACGTCCCGTCGGGCCTGCATGTATGTGAAGATGTCGGCCCCGCGAAACCCGTAGATGGCCTGCTTGGGATCCCCGATCAGGAAAAGGCTCCGGTCTCCCCCGTCGAAGATTTTTCTGAAAATGGCATACTGGACGGGGTCCGTGTCCTGGAATTCGTCGATCAGGGCGGCCCGGAATTTTTTCCTCAGCGCCTTCCGGAGGGCCGGCCCTCCCGGCCCCTCCAGCGCCCGCCGGACCCGGGCCAGGAGGTCCTCGAAGGACTGGATGTTCATCTCTCTTTTCCTGGCCTCCATCTCCTGTTTCATGTAATGGAAGAGCCCCGTGTGGAGGGCTGTCAGGCGTTGTTCGAATGCCTGCTCCAGTTCCGCCTGCCGCTGAGCCAGGAGTTCGCATCGCTCGAAAAAGGGATGGGCCGGGGCGGGCGCTCCCCGGTTCATGGAGGACGCCAGTTCTTTGACCGTGAATTTTCTGAACCCGGGGAACAGCCCGGGATCGGGGACCTTGGAGCCCGCCAGGCGGTCCATGGCCGCGATCCACACGGGGATCTTTTTCCGGCCGTATTTCCTGCGGTTGAGATCCCCGTGATCCAGGAGGATGTGCGACACCGCCTCTTTTTCGGAGGCCCACGCCGTGGACACGGTATCAAAGGCGGCCAGGAAGGCCGCCTCCTGCTCCGAGGTGTCCGGGAAAGGACCGGCGGGAATCACCCGCATGGGGCCGGGCCGGGACACATAGCTTCCGATTTTCTGCAGGAGCCTGTCCGCGGTGATCCCCCGGGACAGGACGAACCGCACGAACAGGGGGGATGCCCGGTAAAGATGCCGGCGCCAGAAATCGTCCACGATTTCCTGTTTGAGGCTTTCCAGGTCGGTGACCATCTCGGTGTCGAAGAGGCTGCCGGTTTCAAAGGCGTTTTCGGCCAGGACGCTCCGGCAGAAGGCATGGATGGTAAATACGGCGGCCCGGTCAAAGTCATGGACCGCGTCCGACAGGCGGCGCAGGGCCGCACCCGCGTCCGGGGTCCGACTCACCAGCTCCGCCAGAAAGGCGTCCTCGGCCGGGACGCCCGAAAACGCGCGCAGGGCGCTGCGCAGGGATTCCCGGATCCGCTGCTTCAATTCTTCGGTGGCGGCCTCGGTGTAGGTGACCACGAGGATCCCGTTCACCGGGATCCGTTCCTCCACCACCAGGCGGAGAAAGATTCCCGCAAGGGTATAGGTCTTTCCCGTGCCCGCGCCGGCCTCGATGAGGTGCGTCCCTCCGAGGCCGGCGCCCGGGAGATCAAATTCGCGTGCGGCGGCCGTCTGCGCCATTTTCCGGTTCCTTTTCCCGTTGACGGTTCACCGTCATTCCTCCTGATCGTCCTGTTCACCCGGCTCGCGCTGGCCGGCCAGCAGGGGGGTGAAAACCCGATTCGATATCTCCATGAATTCTTCGTCCACCGGGTCGATCTCCCTGAAGCAGAGGTCGTAGGACGGGTCTTCCGATTCTCCCCGGCTGAACGCGCTCCCGAGCCAGGTATTCCGGGCGCGGCCGAGGGCGTCTTCCGTCCCCTTCCCCTGCGAGACGGCCCGGACGTATGCCCAGGACGCTTCCGGGAAAAAATGGAGGGGCATTCGGAGCCCTCTCCAATATACATCGAGGAGATCATGAAGAATTTCCCCGGCCTCTTCCACGGGAGGATATTCCCAGGCCGCCCAGGCGCGGTCGTCCTTTTTCCCCTCCAGCCCGGCCAGGAGGGTCGTCCCGGGGTAGCCCGCCGGCCGGATCATGTTCAGGCACAGGTGCCGGATCCAGGTCCCGAGGCGGTCCGCCGGCCGGATCCTCGCATAGCGGTAGAGGACCCATTTTTCCGAACGGATGTCCCTCAGTTGTCCCGTCAGCCTGAATCCCCCGATGGAGAGATCCACGTCAAGGGCCTCCAGCGGCCGCCCCCCGGCATGGGCCCGCACGCGGAGGGAAAAATCCTCCACCCCCCGGGACATCTCATCGAACACGCATTTCCCGACGGTCCCGTGGGGAAGCCGTCCCGAGGCCATGGCCGGGGGAAAAAGGTCCTCCGGCGCGCGCCCCCGAAGGACGCCCGCCATCAGCCGGGCTTCCACCTGGAACCGGTCGAGGCCGGCCATCTCGAAGACCTCCCGGTCTTCCGTCACGGGAGGGGCCTCCCTGAGAAGGATTCCGAGCCGCTTCCGCAGGAGGTAGCGGGCGGGGTTTTTGAAAAAGGCGCACAGGTCGTCCAGGGAGAGCGTCCTCCATCCCTCTCCCGCCGGTTCGGGGAGCCCGGCGTCGAGGAAGGGCTTCGGCGGTTTTCTCTCCCGGACCATGGCCCGGGCCGCGAGGAGGTGTTCCTCCCGGTAGCTGAAGAGGTCCCCTTCCCCGCTGAAGTAGGCCGGACTGAATCCCTGGAGGCGGTGGGTCGTGGTCACATGATCCAGGATCGGGCCGTCCGGTGTCCGGAACGCTTCTTCAATATAGTCGGTCAGTTCGCTGACCAGGACGGACGGCGGGACCGGGCTGTTGTCCCGGATGTCCCGCCCCACGTGGCTGATGTACAGGGTATCGCGGGCCGACAGGAGGGCCTCCAGGAACAGGTACCGGTCGTCGTCGCGCCGGGAGCGGTCCCCGGACCGGGGATGCGCGGCGATGAGGTCGAAGTCCGGCGGGCGCGACTGCCTCGGGTAGGCGCTGTGGTTCATCCCGACGAGGCAGATGACCTTGAAGGGGATGCTCCTCATGGGGAGCATGGCGCAGAAGGTGATCCCGCCGCCCAGGAAACCGGTTCCGAGCCCCTCTTTTTCAAGGCGGCGGCCCAGGTGGTAGCGGATCACCTCGATGTGCACGTCCCGGTCGAACCCGGCCACGTCCGGGTCGATGATGCGGGAAAGATCGTTCAGGATGGACCGGATGGCCTGGCGCTCGTTCTCCGTTTCGTTCTCCTCCGGGAAGAAGGCCTCCAGCATCTCCCGGAGGGTGTCGGCCCACCGGTCCGGCGGGCGGGGCCGGTCGAGTCCGCTGACCCGCGTCAGAAGCTGATCCAGGAACTCGGCGAACCTTCCCAGGACCCGGACGTCCGCGCCTTCGATGTGATCGTAGGGAAGGATGCCCTTCAGCATCCTTTCCTCTCCCCCCGGCAGGGCGTATCCCAGGAAAAGCCGGTCAAGTCCCGCCCGCCAGGTATTTTCATGAAACCCGGGCAGGCCGCGCCGGCGGCGGGACGCCCCGTCCATGCCCCACCGGATCCGGGTCTCCGTTACCCAGCGGGTGACGGTGTCCATGTCCTGCGCGGAGAGGCCGTAGCGCCGGCGGACCGCCCCGGTATCGAGTATGGCCAGGACCCGGGATGCGCCGAAACGGGTCTTTCGCAGGTCGAGAATCGAGAGGAAGGCGGCCGCGATTCCGCTCCTGCTGCGGATGTTCCGGTCGGCCACGGAAAAGGGAATCCTCGTTTCGTCCTTCCCCGGCGCGTCAAACACGGCCTGGATATAGGGGGCGTAGAGCTCGATGTCGGGCGCCATGACCAGGACATCGGCCGGGCGGAGCGCCGGATCCTTTTCAAACATGTCGAGCAGCCGGTCGTGCAGCACCTCCATCTCCCGCATGGGGCCGTGGCAGGAATGGATCTGGATGGAGGCGTCCCCGGGACGAAGCATCCTCTTTTCCGCATCCGCCTGCGGGTCCCGGAGATCCAGGATGTCCGACTGGATCATGGAGAGGAGGGTTTCTTCGCCGGGATCTTCGAACCGGGCGGTCTCCTCCAGCGGGAATTCGCTCACCAGGTCAAAGAAGTCCCGCCCCAGGGTCCCCATGGAGGCGAGAAGCGGATTCCCCCTGTCCAGGTACAGCATGCCCGGAGAAACCGCGTCCTTTTCGGCGGCCTTTTGAAAGGTCCTCCTGATTTCGTGGCGGCTGAGGATGTCTCCCCA
This sequence comes from uncultured Desulfobacteraceae bacterium, assembly GCA_964501805.1. GTDB lineage: Bacteria > Desulfobacterota > DSM-4660 > Desulfatiglandales > Desulfatiglandaceae > CAZCVB01. The sequence goes on from CAZCVB010000081.1 coordinate 9,187, forward strand.
GTATTCCCGGCAGGGATTCATGAGAAAGAGGTTGACTTCCGTGTAAGCCGAGATCGCGGAAAAGATCTCCATGTGGAACCGCGGCAGGGCGGATATCCCGAAGATGGAAACCCGCTCCGGCAGGGTTCCCGGGGCCGGGCGGGATGTCCGGAGCGCCTCGAGAAGGCGCCTCCCCAGGGCGGCCCGGTGATCTTTTCCGGTCTCCTTTTCCAGGTCCCGGAAGAGATCCGCCTGCCACCCGGTTTCCCTGCCCGATTCCCACCGGAAGATCATGTCCGGCCTGAAGAGCAGGTACTGGTCGAAAAGATCGGCAATACGTTCGGAGAGCTGGAACCGTTTGAGACCGCCGAGGTCGTTTTCGAGGTAGTTGTCGATGGCCGCGTACGCCGCTTTACCCATCAGGTCCGGGAGCCGTTTCATGATCCGCCATGTCAGGGACCCGGGATCAAAAGGGGAAACGTCGGGGATGCCCGGAAGGATCCTGCGGAAGATCCCGCCGATAAAGGCGTTGGGAAAAGGGAACGCGCAGTTGGCGCAGATCCCGTGCCGCTCTGCCAGTTGAAGGGAGAGCCACCGGGCCATGCCGTTGCTCTGGACCACGATGGTCTCCGGCGCCAGGGGGGATGAAAGCGGGCGGGCAAGGACGCGGGCGAGGACCTCGGCCAGGACCTCCAGCCGGTTGCCCGTATGGA
>CAZCVB010000082.1:0-9731 GCA_964501805.1 uncultured Desulfobacteraceae bacterium
CCCCGGGTCACCTTCCGATCGGTGGGCACCGCATGCGGGAGCGCGCTGTTGGGACCGGACGCCACGATGGAAGGGAATGCAAGGCCGTCCGCTCCCGCCTCCCGCACAAGGGCCTCGATGCGCCAGGCGATCTCCTTTTCGGTCAGTCCCGGCGAGAGCTCCGCGATGACCTCATCCAGGACGCCGGACATCAGGTCGGCCGAGGCCGCCAGGGCCGCGATTTCCGCCGCCTCCTTGACGAGGCGCAGCTCCTCCACGACACCGTTCAGGGGAACCAGTTCCACCGGCGCCCGGATTTCATCCAGCTTTTCCGAAAGGTCCCGATGGAGCCGCCACGTCAGGTAATCCGCCTCAAAACCGAGCCGGCGGGTCCCCAGGTCTTCCAGTATCCCCGGAAGGCCCTCCACAAGACCCCGTTTCAGCGTCACCACGCGGTAATCCGTCGCTTCCCTTTCCGCCGACAGGGTAAACCGGGAGTCGGTCACCAAGAGACATTGGTCGCGGTTGATGAGAAGGGAGCCGGAAGACTCCGTGAACTGGCCGTCCTCCGCCGTGAATCCCGACAGGTACCGCCTGTTCTCCGGCCGGATGATCCACGCCGTGTCGCACCCCGCCTCCGCCAGCTTCCGCCGCAGGCGGCCGATCCGCTCCCGAAACACCGAATCTTCCATCAACGCCTTTCCGTCCTCCTTTGGGCCTCCGGCCCCGATCGCCTGCCGGTTCCGGGATAATCCCATTGCGGAAAACCGGTCTGTTTCGCCCGATAACCACAACGAACCGGACGCTGAAAAATTATTTTACCAGAAGGGCCGCGCGAATGCAATTTCAACCGGATTCCGCTCAGGCCCGCAGGGCCGGCGGTTGACAGAAGGGGCGGCAATTGTTACTAAGGTTCGATACATAACCGACCGATCCGGGACACCCGCTGTCCGCTCCCGCCGCATGATCTCCGTCAAAGCCCCGTCACCCGAACCCGTCCCGGACGGCGCGCGGTGCTTTTCGCGGATTTCGAGCCGCCCGGATACATAGACCACGAGAAGGGAAGACCCGCTGCATATGAACCAGGGCAGGATCATTGAATATATCGACCAGGGAAAATTCATCTGCGCCCTCTGCCTGCAGGACAGGGGGAACCGTTTCCACCTGCTGACGGGCTCCAACCGGCAGGTCAATCTTTCCCCGAAGCGGGCCATCCTCGTTTCGGGATCGACCCTCGACATCTCGAGACCCCGGGAAGAACTCCTCGAAGACCTGAACCGGGCGGAAGCGCTCCGGAACCGTCTGAAGGCCCAGGTGAACGTCATCGAACTGTGGGAACTCATCCGGGACGAAAAAGAGAGTTTCGGCCACCGCTACCTTGCCCAGCTTGTCTTCGGCGAGGCCGTGGACGACGCCCACCTGTCGGCCGTGGTCCGGGCCCTGTTTGAGAACCGGGTCCATTTCAAGATGAAAGACGGCCGGTTTCTCCCCAATTCCGGGGAGAGGGTCGAGCAGATTCTCCGGCAGCAGCAGGAGCAGGCCCGGAAAGAGGCGCTTCTCCGGCAGGGCGCCGCCTGGCTCCGTGAGGTCGTGGCCGGCGGGACCCCTGAGCCGCCGCCGTGCGGGGAGGAAATCGTCCGCATGCTGGCCGGTCTGGCCCTTTACGGAAAAGAGGACCCGGGCTACAAGTACGCAAAGGAGCTTCTCTCCCTGGCGGGGATAACGGATATCCGGGAAGCGAAACACCTGCTCATGCGCCTGGGCGTGTGGGAAGCGGATGAAAATCTCGACCTCCTCCGCCTGGGAATCGAAACGGGTTTTACGCCCGAACAGATGGCGGAGACCGCCCGCCTGGCCGGGCTGACGCCGGAGACCGGGGGCCGGGAAGACCTGCGGGACATCCCGGTCCTCACCATAGACGGCCCGATGACCCGCGATTACGACGACGCCGTGAGCCTCGAAATCACCGATGAGGGGCTGAACCTGGGCATCCACATCACGGACGCGGCGGCGCTGATCCCGCCGGGGGGCCCCCTTGACCGGGAATCCATGGACCGGGCCTCGTCGCTCTACCTGCCGCGCCGGCACATCGCCATGATCCCCCCGGAACTGTCCCAGGACGTCCTGAGCCTCAGGGAGGGCCGCGACCGGCGGGCCGTATCTCTCCTGGCCCGTTTCGACAGGGCCGGCAACCTGACGGCCCACCGGTTTGTGGCCAGCGTCATCCGTGTCCGCCACCGGCTCGATTACGATGACGTGAACCGCGCACTGGCGGGCGAGGGAGAGACCCCGGCGGGGGATGCCGATTTTTTCGGGACCATGCATGACCTGGCCCTCCGCCTGCGCCGCGACCGGCTGGACCGGGGGGCGCTCAACCTGTCCCTTCCCGAGCTGCATTTCAAGTGGGAAAACGGGTCCGGGTTCCGCCTGGAGCTGATGGAGCAGGACACGCCGTCGCGCATCATTGTTTCGGAATTCATGATCCTCTATAACTGGCTGGCGGCCCGGCTGTGCAGGGATGAACGGGTTCCGGTCCTCTACAGGACCCAGGCGCCGCCCGGCGAGCGCTTGAGCGTGGAAGAGACGGGATATCTCTTCTACGTGTTCCGGCAGCGGCGGAAGCTCAGCCCGCTCAAGGTCAGCACCGCTCCGGAACCCCACAGCGGGCTGGGCCTGGACGCCTATGCCCAGAGCACGTCTCCCATCCGGCGATACCTCGACCTGGTGGTCCAGCGCCAGATTTCCAGCCGGCTTTCCGGCCGGGAGCCGGTTTATGATGAAGAGCGCCTCAAGGAGATCTGGATGCGGGTGGAACCGGTGATCAAGAGCATCGCGATGGTAAAAAGGAACCGGCTGCGATACTGGACCATCAAGTACCTCGACCACCACCGGGACGAGGTGTTCCGGGCCCTGGTCCTGGACGAACTCAAGAGAAAATACCGGGTTGTCCTGAAAGACCTGCTCCTGGTGGCGGAAATGCGGCGGGAGGACGGCCTTATCCTCAGCCCGGGCGAGGAAATCGCGGTGAAGGTGAAAAAATCGGATCCGTGGGAGGACCTGGTGGAACTGTCGTATGCGGGAGACTGACCCCCGGCCGGTCCCGGGATGAGGCCCTTTTCGTTTTGACCGGGCCGGCACGGCGGCCGGCCTGAAAAACACGGTTACGGCACGTTCGCCACCCTGAATCTCTTCTCCAGGATCAGAAGGCCCGCCGGATCATACACGAGAAGGTTCACGGCCGAAGGCATCTCGTCCCCTGAATTCATGGAGTATTTTCCCCGAACATTTTTGAACCGCCGGATGGAAAACGCCATCCCCCGCCTGTAGTTCACCGGCACCCCGTTCCGGAGGGCGACCTTGGGATACGGCCGCCACTGGGGCGGATCCGCCGCCTCGTTCATGGCGATGATATGAAGATACCCGTTCACCGGGTGGGCCTCTCCGCGGATGTTGGCCAGCTTGAAATCGACCACCAGGGTATCGCCTTCCCTGTGGATATTCAGATCCCGGACCTCCACGGGCGCGGGGGCGGACATCTCCCGGGAGGCTTCGGGCGGCGTTTCCACGGCGGGCCGGGGTTCCGGATCGGCCGCGGTATCGGCCGGATCCGCGACACGCTCTTCCCCGGGCCCCGCGGCCCGGTCCCGCAGGGCGTCTTCCAGAAGGGCCAGGCGGTTTTGGGTCAGGGCCAGGTCCCGCCGGGTCCCGGCCATCTCCGCCTTGAGCCGCGCCAGGGCCTCCAGGTTCGACCGGTTTTCACGCAACGCCGTGAAATACTGGTTGAAAACAAGGATGGAGGCAAGGATGAAGAGGACGAAAAAACCCGCGGCCCAGCGGAGGAGCCGGGAAGAAATCCTGAAGGTCCTGGATTTGCCCACTTTCCCGAAGACCATCACGGTAAGGTCCGATGTCCGGGGTCTGCGGCCGCTGTTCGTCTCGGCCCGCGCCGGCGTTTTTTTCTGATCATCCATGTTCACTTCCCCATGAAAAGACGCGGCCGGATCCGGCTTTCTGCCGGGATGCCGCCGTTTCTCCCCCGTTGCCGGGGGCTGCGGTCACATTCCCGCGGTTTCCGCCATACCGGGTCAACATATAACGGCAACGCCGCTTTCGCCAACCCTGTTTTTTGAATCCCCGGAGGCGGACGACACCTGAATGTCCCGCCTCAGATGTATTCCCGGGCGTAGCGCCGCACGGGATGGCCGTCCAGCACGTGGAACCGGCGGATCTTTTTAAGGGTCGCGGGCGAAAGGGCCCCGATGGGGAGGTAGAGGATCCGTTTCCCCAGGCGGGCCGCCATGCCCCGGCACCGGTCCGGGGGCGGCGTCGCCGAGACGTACACCACGTTCCGTTCCAGGCTGTAGTCGATGGCCGCCATGAGGAGCCGTTCCGGTTTGTTCCGGGCGAAATCGAAAAAAGGGTCCCGCCAGATGTCGTAGACGCGCAGGGGGGGATAGGAGAGCATGAACCCCCCGTACTGGCACCTTGAAATGCCGGGGCCGTCCATGACCGCGCCGGCGGGGGTGCTGTAAAAGGCCATGTCCGATTCCTGTGCGTGTTCCCCGAGCCACGTCACACACCACGGAAACCGCTCCCGCCCGTCGGGACCGGGAATGTCCGGGTCGAAGACGACCACCACCGATCCCACCTTTCCCCGGAGCGGCCGGTTCGCCTTCACGTAGATCTTTCCCTCGGCCATGCCGCGGATGGTCTCGCGGATGTCCAGGCCGTCCAGCATGGAGCAGGTGAAGGGTTCGATCCGGCTGTTCTCCTCGGTCTTGATCTCAACGGCCTTTTTTTTCAGGTAAAGGCCGTATCCTTCAATCACCACGTCCTCGGGGGGATAGGAACAGATGGAAAACCCCTTGAAGGAATCCCGCCATTCGCCGGGGTACCGCTCCCGCGGCCGTTTCCTTACCGGCACCGGCACCAGCCGGGTGCGCAGCCGCCTGAGGTGGCGATGGAACCGGATCCGCCGGTGATCCAGGAAGAGGTCCTCCCCCTTCAGCCGGAGCACGGGGAGGCCGGGTTCCTCGCTCTGCCACGGATATTCACTCCCCTTTTCCCAGACCTCGTAGGCGAAGTTGTCGTCGGCCGCGCCCCGGGCCGCCACCACCAGCTGATAGAAGCCGGGCACCAGGGCCCCGGTGAGCAGGGCGTAGTTCCGGGCGAACCGGTTGAGGACACGGACCTGGGTTCGGGACAGTTCCTCGCGGCTGTTTTTCCGGTACCGTCTGCGGGCAAGGGCGATAAGATCCCGGTTGACCTTCAGCCGGTCCACGTCAACGGGACCGTCGTCCGACCGGGCCCGCTCGTAGGCAGCAGCCAGGAACGGCATTTCGGTCATGATCTCCCGGCTCGATTCCCGGTGGAGGTGCGCCAGGCCCACCCCTTCCCGCCGGCGCCGCCCGATCACCTCGGTCTGGGGCCGGTCCAGGTGCGCCAGGAGACCCGGAAGGTGGGCCAGTCCGCCCACGAACAGGACCCTTTCGGACGACCGGCTCAGTCGCTGGAGACGGTGGGCCATGGTCTTCTCCCGGAGCGTATCCTGCGGGCGCGGTCCGCCCCGGCCGCCGAACCTGAGATAGGCCCGGCAATAGGCGTGGTGCCCGATACGCCGCACCGCGTAAGGATCGGGCATGGGCGCCGGGTCCGGGAGGTATCCTTCCGTATCGCGGTCGATGAAATGGACCGGGATCCCGGCCGACCGGGCCAGCCGCAGGGCCTCCACCTGCCCGTCCGTGGGCTCCACCGGGAGATAGACGAACGCCCCGTCCGCCTCCTCGTAAAAGACCACGGAAAGCAACGGAAGCCGGTCCACGGCCCGCAGGATCCCGGTCTTCAGCGTATCCGGAAATTCCACGGCCACCGCGTCCGGACGGAACCGCTCAAACCGGCGCCGCACTTCCATGGCGAACTCCACCCGGTTGTGGAGGATCGGAACAAGGCAGATATTTTTCCACTGAAAGACTGGATCGTTTCGGGCGTTCATGGCCGATCAGGTATCACCGCAGGTTCAATCATGCAAGACGGGAGCCGCCTTTACGCCGGATCCTCTTCCTCCGACGGGAGGTCATCGAAATACCCGGAGGCCGCCGGGTCCAGGATCATGGCCGCGGCCTCTTTGAGGAAACGGCCCGTCCGCCGCCTTCCTCCGGGTGCGGTGATCGTCTCTCCGCTTTCCTTCAGCCGCTTGAGGGCATAGCGGGCGATATTGATGCCGTCCCGGACCGAGTACCGTTCGTCCGCCTCGTGGGCCGCCTGGAGGAATTCCACCACATAGTCGAGCACCTGGTCGTCGGCGAAGGGGAGGTTGCTTTTCAGGATCAGGCGTTCCTCGTCCCTTTCCGGGAAATCAATGAAAATCCGGGGCTGCAGCCTGGAATGGATGTATTCCGGGAGTTCAAAGGTGCTGGCGTCGTCGTTCATGGTGGTGCAGATGCGAAAATCGGGCGCCGCCTGGATCTTGATGCCCGCGACGATGGATTCCACGTAGCGCCGGGAGTCGAGAAGCGGGGCCAGGGAGGCCCAGCTTTTTTCGCTCATCCGGTTTCCCTCGTCGATAACGGCGACCCCGCCCTTGATCATGGCGGAGACCACGGGGCTGGCCATGTACCGGATTTTGCCGCCCTCTGAAATAACCGGGGTGATGATGAGGTCCTCCGGCCGGGTGTCCATGGTTGCCTGGAACAGGTAAACGTCCCGCCCCATGGCCCTCCCGGCATGGTAGGCCAGGGTGGTTTTTCCCACTCCCGGCTTTCCCACCAGCCGGGGATTCAAGGGAAGATCCTCCTCTCCGATCACCAGCCATGCGGCCAGGACCTGGGTCACCAGTTCCGGCTGCCCGACCCACGACATGGGGACGTCGTCCGGCTCGCCGAGATAAATCTCCACTCCCTGAATGGTCACTTTTTCCATGGTATCGATCCTCCGGCCCGGCCGGGAGTTACCGGCCCGGCGTGATGTGCATCCGGGATCATCATAGTACGCCCGGATGAAGATGAAAACCCCGTTTTTGTCCATCCCCGGCAGGCGGACGGCCGTGGAAGCGGTTGCATTCCCCTCCCGGCTGGGGTATGAATGGAAACGGTATGTGCATTCCGGGCCCGGGTTTCCCGGCCCGGGAACAGGCGCCCGTTTCCCTCTTCGGACGGACCCGGGCGGCTTACAAGGAACTGTTGTTTATGCCTTCCCCTGCCTTTATCCCAGCCCCCGCGTGGCGCGACCTGGTGGACATCCTGTTTCTCTCCTTTGTCGCCTACCAGCTTTACATCTGGTTCCGGGGAACCCGGGCCCTGCGGGTCCTGATCGGCCTCGTGGTCCTGGGAGGGGTCTATTCCGTGGCAAAACTGTGGGGGCTTTTCCTGACCACCTGGGTCTTCCGGATCCTGGGGCAGGTGCTGGTGATCCTCCTGCTGATTCTCTTTCAGTCCGAGATCCGGCAGGTCCTTGAAAAAGTAAGCCCCCTCCGCTTTCTGAAGTCCCGGAAAACCGGGCCCCGCGGGGCCCTGCTGAAAACCCTGGCCGACACCCTGTTCGGGCTGGCGCGGGAAAAGACGGGGGCGCTCATCGTCCTTACACGGAATGATGACCCATCGGAATTTCTCCACGCGGGACACGTGATCATGGCGCTTCCCGAACCGGGCCTTATCCGGAGCATCTTCAACCCGGGCGCCCCGGCCCATGACGGCGCCCTGATCCTCTCCGAAGGACGCATCACCCGCATGGGATGCATCCTTCCGCTGTCGGAGAGGGAGGATCTCCCCGAGCGGTACGGGACGCGGCACCGGGCCGCCCTGGGCCTTTCGGAACGGACGGACGCGGTCTGCCTGGTGGTCTCCGAGGAGCGGGGAGAGGTCTCGTCGGTGGTGGGGGGCCGCATCACCAACTGGGAGAGCCCGCAGCGGCTTACACGGGCGCTCAGGGAATGGCTGGCCGTTTCAGAGGTTCCCCGGCCCACGGCCATGGGGTTCTTCCGGGAAGCCGTCCTCCGGAACTGGGGTCCCAAGCTGGGCGCGCTGGCCATCGTCGGCGTGGCCTGGATGTCCCTCGCGGGCCACCAGGAAATCAAGACCGTTGTCACGGCCCCCGTGCGGTACGTCAACGTGAACCCGGGACTCTTCCTTTCGGACGGGACCACCCGCGCCGTCAGCCTGGCCCTGTCCGGGACCCGGCGGGACATCGGCGTCCTGGAAACGCGGAAGATCCGGGTCCGGGTGACCCTCGCGCGCCTCGCCGCCGGGACCCACCGGGTCCAGCTTTCCGCGAGAAACATCGATCTCCCTTTCGGCGTAAGGGTCGACCGGGTGACGCCCCGGGACCTGACGGTCATCCTGGCCGCGGCTGAAAAGGGCCGGCGGACCATCTTCCACTGACGCGGTTCCCGGACGACACGCCTTCATCGCGGTTTCACGGGAAGATGCCCGCCTTACCGGAAGACCATGGGAAACGACATCGGTTCAAAAATCATCATTCACCTGGACATGGACGCCTTTTACCCGGCCGTGGAGGTCCTGGACCATCCGGAGTTGCGCGGCAGGCCGGTGATCGTGGGCGGCGGTCGTGAACGGGGGGTGGTCTCTTCCGCGTCCTACGAGGCCCGGCGGTTCGGCGTCCGTTCCGCCATGCCCATGGCGCGGGCCATGCGCCTTTGCCCGGAGGGCGTCTTCCTGCCGGTGAGGATGGAACGGTACAGGGAGGTCTCGCGGCGCATCTTCGGCATCTTTCATCGCTTCACGCCGCTGGTGGAGCCCCTTTCCATCGACGAGGCCTTCCTGGACGTGACCGGCTCCACCCACCTGTTCGGCCCGCCCGTGGAAATGGCGACAAAAATCAGGAAGACGGTCCGGGAAGAGACCGGCCTCACCGTATCGGCGGGGATCGCGCCCTCCAAGTTCGTGGCCAAGATCGCGTCCGACATGGACAAGCCCGACGGGTTGACGGCGGTTGCGCCGGGGCGGGTCGGGGAATTCCTGGACCCGCTTCCCATCGAAAAGATGTGGGGCGTGGGGCGGGTGACGCGGGCCGCGTTGGCGCGTCTCGGGATCCGGACGTTCAGGGACCTCCGGCTGACGCCGGAGGCGATACTGACGGACCGGTTCGGCCGGCAGGGACGGGTGATGCGGCAGCTGGCCATGGGGATGGATCCGCGCGCCGTGATCCCGGATCACGCGGCCAAGTCCATCGGGCACGAGGAGACCTTTTCACGGGATGTCCTTGACGCGGCCGCGGCCAGGAAAGCGCTCCTGAACCTGGCGGATAAAGTGGCGCGCCGGATGCGCCGGGCAAAGGCGGCGGGCGGCACGGTCACGCTCAAGGTAAAATACGCGGATTTCCGGCAGATCACCCGCTCCGAAACGCTGCCCCTCGCCACGGACGACGGCCGTGAAATATACCTGGCCGCCTGCCGGCTGCTGAAAAAAACCGAGGTAGGTCGACGGCCGGTCAGGCTCCTGGGGATCTCCCTCTCCCGCCTGTCCGCGGCCGGGGAAACGGTGCAGCTCGACCTGTTCGGCCGGAAAGACGCCGCGCTCCGGAAAAAACGGCTGAACCGCGCCCTGGACCGCGTGGCGGAAAAACACGGAGATCGGAGCCTTCGGCCCGGTACCCTCATCCAGTAAGAGGCGCGGGCGGCCGGCCAGGGGACCGCCGCCAGGCGGAACCCCAGGGTAAACATGCTTCGCGCGGGATCGTTGTTGACGCGACAGGCGGACCGGCAGAAACGGGATAGGACCACCGGCTTCCACCCCGGA
>CAZCVB010000083.1:0-9621 GCA_964501805.1 uncultured Desulfobacteraceae bacterium
CTCGGCAACCTGACGGTCCAGAGTGCGGCCAATTTTACGGCGATCGGGATTAACGCGAAGGCGGTCAACCTGAAGGCGGATACGATTACCCTGAACGGCGATGTCAATGCGGCCGGCCCTTTTTCCAGCGATGGACAGGATTTTACGCTTTCGGCCGGGAACACCATCAGCACCACCACCAACAACAGCAACATGCTCTTTGCCGAGACCGCCACGGTAACCATCGCCGGAGACCTGAACGCCGGCAGTGGGACGGTTTCCTTTGGGAATACGGACTGGAATGTGGGCGCCACCGCGGACATCGACGGAAAGGGTACGGTCACGGCCAATACCATCAATATCTGCGGGCACCAGGTGGGGACCGGTCTCACTACGGGAAATCATGGGCTCGTGGTTCAACCCGCATCGGGAAGCAATATCTACTTCAACCTGACCGGAGATCCCTTCTCCGGCTATGTGGAGACCCTCGGATTTGCAGGATCGACTGTTCCCCTGACGAACATCAACACCGGCGGTCAATTGAGGGTGGGCAATACGACGTTCGGCGCCCATCGCATCGATTTTGGTTCGTTGTTGACCCTTTCCTCCCAGCAGGAAAAGATTGAACGCCTGCTGCGGTCTGCGACACAGGCGGAGTTTTTCATGAAACCGCCGTTGTGGATCGATATCCTGATGGAAGAGGAAGAGGAAGAATGTGATCCGGGTGACGAGGAATGTCTGAAGCGAAAGCGCGAGACCTCCTGGCTGTCCCCCGACGTACTTCATCCCGGGCGCGAGGAAGGGAGACCGACGCTCCTGTGGTCGGCAAAGGGGAGTCCCGCTGTCATGATCCGGCTCTCCTCCCTTTAACGGCAGCGGCTTTTTGGATCCATACGATCGCTCCGGTACCTGGAACAGGATGGGGCGCTTCGGGCGAGGACTCGATTTCGGGAGTGCGCCGTGGATTTGTTTTTGAACCGATATAATAAATTTAGGAGTAAAAAAGCGACATGAAAGCAAAACAAGCCTTTGTTCTGATGCTGTGTATATCCGTTGTGCTGGCTTTTTGCGGCCTTTCGATGGCGGAGGGAAAGGTCGGCTATATCAACCTTCAGCGGTTGGTAAATGAATCCCGGATGGGAAAGGCGGCCAGGGCCAACATCCTGAAGCTTCGGAAGAAGCGGGAGGCGGAGATTGCAAAAAAATTCCAGGAAGTCAAAAAGATGCGGGCCGTCCTGAGCGAGCGTGGGAACCGGATGAGTCCGGATGAAAAACGGGACAGGGTTGATGCATTTAACAGGGCATACAAAACGTATCAGCGGCTTCTGGCAGATGCCAAAGATGACATCCTCAAGGAGGACCGCGACCTGGTATCGGTCATATTGAAAAAGGCCGACGGCGTCCTGAAAAAGGTGGCAAAAAGGAAAAAATACACCATTATTTTGAAAGACCCCAGGGCGATCGGTTACCTGGATCCAAAGGTGGATATAACGGATGATGTCCTGAAGGAGCTGAACAGGAAGTAGCCGCGTTATTTCTTCCTGGATACGCAACGGAACCCGAACAGGTAGCTGCTGTAGTCGGGTTTGTACCTGTCGCGGTTGGCGGACCGGATGCTTTCCGGTCCTTCGAGAAAGGACCCGCCCTTTACCACCCGCTCGGTGCCGGTGGCCGGGCCGGTGGGATTCTTTTCCGCGCGGCGTCCGGTTCCATACCAGTCCCTGCACCACTGGTAGACATTTCCGGCCATGTCAAACACGCCGTAATAACTCTGGCCCTTGTCATAAGTCTTGATGGCGGTCGTGGTGCCGACGAGGTTGTCAAAATTGGCCATGGTATCGTTCGGATCCGCGTTCCCCCAGGGGTATTCGTTCCCCTCCGGACCCCTTGCGGCTTTCTCCCATTCCGCTTCCGTCGGAAGGTCCTTTCCCGCCCACTTGCAGTAATTCACGGCATCGTTGTAGGAAACCTGGCTCACCGGGTGGTCATCCTGACCTTCAATGGACGTGAGGCCGTCGGGAATCTTCCATGTCGCGCCCTTCACTTTTTTCCACCGTCTCCCGATCCTTACCATCCCGCCCCCGGCCTTTTCCGCGTCGGTCACATAATGGGTCTCTTCCACAAAGTTTCGGAACTGCCGGTTGGTGACCAGGTACTTGTCGATATAATAGGCGTCCAGATAGATCTTCTGCACCGGTTTCTCAGCCGTGTATTTGTCCGAGCCCATGGTGAATTCGCCTGCGGGGATGAGGACCTGGATGCTTTTGTCCTTCGCGGCGACAACCTCCATGAAGCCTTTGGCATTCTTTTGGGCCGATGACTCCTCCGCCACAACGGCAGGGCCGGGGGACGCGCCGCCGGTGAAATAATCAGTATATGTATAAACATAGTAGCCCCCGGCCAGGAGCAGGATGATCAATGCCGCGGAAATGGAGGCGATCAGGCGTACCGGCCGTTTCCTTCCTTTGGTGACGCTGGCCTCGCTCACCGGCTCCGGCTGAATTTTTTCTATGTCAACCGCCTGCGTGGCGTCGTCGAGCACCGGTGCTTCGCCCTCCATGGCCAGGCTGAATTCCCTGAAGTCCTTGAACCGGTCGTCCGGATCTTTTTCAAGTGCCCTTGAAATGGCCTGGCTGATCTCGTGGGGCAGGTCGGGGCGGTGTTTTTCAGGCGGATCGGGAATTTCATTGAGGTGGCAGAACATGATCTGGGAGGTCTCCTCCACCATGAAGGCCCGCCTCCCGGTGAAGATCTCGTAGAAGACCAGTCCGAGGGAGTAGATGTCGGATCTGGCGTCGATGACTCTCTTGGGGTCGAATCTTTCGGGGGGAACGTAGTGGACCGACAGCATCTTGGCCGCCGTGTCATGGGTCGCGGTGGTGGAGATCTTGGCGATCCCGAAATCCATGATTTTGGCGTTGCCGCTGGTGTCGATCATGATATTGCCCGGTTTGATGTCCCGGTGCAATATCCCGTGTTCATGGGCGTACTGAAATGCCTCCAGGGTCTGGCGGGCGATCTTCCGGCCCTGGTCCAGTGGAAGGGGGGCTGCCTGTTCCTTGAGCAGCTTCTTCAGCTCGACCCCTTCGACATACTCCATGACAATGGCGTAATTGTTTCCGTCCGGAAAGAACTCAAGGAGTTTGCAGATGTTTGGATGGTCCAGCTTGGCCAGGATCATGGCCTCGTGAAAGAATTTTTTGACCACCCTGGCGTTGTCCAGGACTTGCGGATTGAGGACTTTTAAGGCGACAATGTTTCCGGAACTGGATTTTGCTTTCCAGACACTGCCGAATCCACCCCTTCCCAGGGATTTTATGATTTCATAGTCTCCAATCTTCTGGTCCATAATGACCGATCACCTCACGAGGTTCATGCATCTGCTCATCAAAGTGATTTTATCGACCCTGGCGATCAGGACGGTGATGTTGTCGGGACCGCCCCGTTCATTGGCCTTTTCCACCAGCTTTTCGGAAATGGCGTCCGGGGACCGGTATTGACGGACCGCGTCCAGTATCTCGTTTTCGGGGACTACCCCGTGGAGGCCGTCACAACACAGGAGGACATACTGATTTTTTTTCAGGGAGCGAGGTTTCAACGGTACGTCGACCGTTAACTCGGTATTGAGGCCGATGGCTCTGGTAATCAGGTTTCTTTCCGGATGCGAGGCGGCCTCTTCCTCGCTGATCTGACCGGCCCGCACCAGGTCGGCCACGTAAGAATGGTCCTCCGTAAACTGGATGATCCTGTGGCGGTGGATCGTGTAGCCCCTGCTGTCGCCGACATGGGCGTAGTACATCCGGTTCCCTTTCAGCACCACCGCCGTCAGGGTCGTCGCCATGCCCTGCAGGTTTATGTCGTCCTGGCCCTTTTCGATGACGGTCCGGTTGGCCTTTTGAAAGGCGTTTTCCAGGATTTCCGGTATGCTACGGGACGACATGTCTTTATAATATGCTTCCATCAGAACATCAACCGCTATTTTTGAAGCCAGGGCGCCCCCTCTGCGTCCTCCCATGCCGTCGGCCAGCGCCAGCAGCGTTCCTTTCCTGGATCCTTCCTCCGGCGAGTAATAGGCATGATAGTCCTGGTTTTCCTTCTTTTTCATGCCGATGTGAGTTGCGCTCCCGATTGTGAAGAATTCCATTGGGACGTCCTCTTATTTTGACAATTCAGCGTACCTGACGGGCCAGACATTGGCGTATTTTTTCTTGCTCAGGAAGCCGGTCTTTCCATACCAGAGGGAGATCTGGTAAACGTACAGCGGGCCGAATTTATGACGGGTCTTGGACCAGTATCCGGTCCGTGTCTGGACGTTTACAAAAGGATTGTTGGGCGGAAGGGAGGGATTCCTCCGGTTTTTGTCAATGATCGCCTTCCATTCGGCCAGCGTCGGGAGGCGCCATCCTTCATAGGACTTGATTTTGAGTCCCTGGCAATACTCGACGGCCTTTTCATAGGTGACCGCGATCTGCTTGGGAGACTTCAGCCACATGAGATTGGTGGCAAGATCCGTGACCGTCCCGTCCCCGTTATCCACGAATCTCTTCCGGGTTTTCCCCGTGATCTTATCCGTGATGGTTCCATCGGGATTCGTCCGGTAGCGCTCCCTCAGTTCGGCGACCGCCAGTTCCGCGGTCTTGGATCCGCCTTCCTTCCCCGCCGTGTTCCTGGCGACCGCGTAGAAAACCAGGGTCCCGGGCTTCCCGATCGTGCGGGACAGGGTCCAGCTGGTGCCGGATCCCGTCATGGGGTACCGATCTTTTCCGATGACGAGATCAACCGATTCGGCGGGACCGTCGGTCGTGGCCGTGAACGTGAATTTCCCGCCGGCATAGCCTTTCTCCGGACTGACGGTCACCTTCGCAATGTTTACGAGCGCCATCGGTCGCCGGGCGGTCTTTATCTCCCCCTCTTTTACGCGGCCATGCTGTTCTTTTCGGTTCAAGGCCACCACCCGGTAGCGGCTGGTTCCCAGTTTGTCTATCCGGGTGACGTATTTCCATTCCGTTCCCGCGCCTTCCATGGCAAACCGTTTGCCTTCGATTTCCACGTAGACCTTTTCGGCCGGACGGGAGGTGTTGGCTTTTATGATGTAACTGTCCCCCACATAGCCCTCTCCCGGGCGCAGAACGCGGACATCCACCGATGCGACGTCGGGAATCGCGAGAGGCCGTTCCCTGGCGGAGATGGTCCCGCTCCTGGAGGCCCCCTGCCGGCCTTCCCGGTTCAGCGCGACCACGGTGTACCTGCTTTTGCCCGGCCGGTCTATCTTTGTGTCATAGGACCATTGCGTGCCGGCGCCCTTCATGGCAAACTTCTTGCCCTCTATTTCGACATATACCTCTTCCGCGGGCTGGGCGGTCCGGACGCGGAAGGCGTAGGTGTCTCCCACATAGCCTTTGCCCGGCGGGCGCACGTTTACATCCACCGATACCACATCCGGGATCGCGATCACCCTTTCGCGTGCGAACAGCTCGCCGGTGACAGGCGGGCTTTCCAGTCCTTCAGTGTTTTTTGCGATGACGGTGAATTTTTTCTTTCCTTTTTTCTGTATTTTCCGGACAAATTGCCAGTTTTGTCCTTTGCCTTTCATCGGGTACACGACGCCGTCCATTTCGAGGAATACCGCGCTGGCGGGATAGTCCGTTTTCGCCGTAACGGTAAATTCATCGCCGGCATAGCCGGTCTTCGGCGTTGTCCGGATCCGGGCCACCCTGACGGGCCGGGCCTTGATCCGGAGCGTTCCGATCTTCGAGTTTCCTTCTTCTCCTTTCGGGTTCCTGGCGATAATGGCGTAGTCCACGGTCCCGAGTTTCCGGATTTTCTTTTTCAACGACCACCGGGTCCCGGAACCGGTCATGGGATACCGTTTCCCCTGGATGACGACATTCACGTCCCTGGCCGGGATATTGGTGGTCGCCTTGAAGAGATACGTTTGTCCCGCGTATCCCTCCTTTGGGCGCACCTCCGCTTCGACCACATCCACGGCCTTTTTGAGGCGGCCGGCGATCATCACCGATTTTTTTCCGGCCGGTCCTTCACTGCCGTCCTTTGCCCTGGCGATAACGGTGAAACGGGCGGGACCGGCGCCGGGGATGCGGGTGAGGTATTTCCACTCGGTTCCCTTTCCCGTCATCCGGTACCGTTTTCCCTGTATCTCGATATACACCGAGTCCGCAGGGGCGCTGGTTCGCGCCAGGACGGCGAATGTTTCACCGGCATGGGGGCGATCCGGGCTGATGGTGATCTCCGCCACACCGGGAACCGGCAGGAGCCGTTCCCGCACCATGAGGCGGCCCGTGCTGGGCGTTCCCGGCACGCCGTCCCGGTTCTTCGCCACCACCGAATAGGCGGCCGGGCCGGCAGCGGCGATCCGGGTGAGGTACTTCCACTCGGTCCCCATCCCCTCCATCAAATGCTTTTTCCCCCCGATTTCAACATAGACCTCATTGGCGGGGGTGGTGGTCCTTACCTGGAAGGCCACGGTCTGATCGGTGAACGGGCGGCCGGGGTTAATCGAAACTTCTGCGATGTTCGGAATGACAACCGGCCGCTTCAGGGCCACGACCTCGGCGCTTTTCGGAAGCCCCTCGGCCCCTTCGATGTTCCTGGCGATAACAACAAACTTTTTTTTCCCCTCTCTCTGGATGGTCTTGCTGAATCGCCAGTCGGTTCCGGATCCTGTCATGGGATACGTCACGCCGTCGACTCTGACGACCACGGATGCGGCCGGCCGTTCAGCCTTGGCGGTGATCTGGAATTTGTCCCCCGCGTATCCTCTGGCCGGGGCGGCGGCCACCTCGATGATATCCACCAGCGGCGCCTTTACCACGAAGATCCCGCCGGAAGAGCGGCCCTGGGCACCGTCCGGGTTGGTGGCGACAACGGAAAAATCAAGGGTCCCGACGTCCTCCACCGTTTTTCTGAGATACCATTTGGTGCCGGATCCCTCCATTTCAAAACGGCGGCCTTTCAGGAGCAGGGTCACCTTCTGTGCCGGTTTGTCCGTCTTCGCTCTGAAATGAAACACGTTTCCGCCCCATCCTTTTTTCGGGGTGACCCGCGCTTCCGTCACGTCCACAAGGTTGGCAACCCGCTTCATGGTCGTGACGCGGCCTTTCATGGGCTTCCCTTCAACATCGTCACTGTTTCGGGCCACGATCCTGAAACGGGTCGTCCCCAGGGAGGCCACTTTTATGGTCTGTTTCCAGTGGGTCCCGGCCCCCTCCATGGGGTACTGCCGGCCGTTGATCTCAACGGCCACTTCATAGGCGGAACCGCCGGTCCTGGCCTGAAAGATAAACCGGTCCCCCTGGTAACCCTTTTCAGGACTGACGTTGATATCCACCACATCGACGACGGGCGGTGAAATAAGGCGTGTGATGATGAACTGCCCGCCCCGGTCCATCTCCGTGTTGCGGAGCCGGCCCCGCAACAGCCGTGTCCCGGCGATTCTCGATGTCTCAAAAATGGTTTTTTCGGTAAAGATGAGGTTTTCGAGGTCGATCACCTTGAGCCAGTTGTTTTCCAGGGCACGGCGGATGTAATAGGCGAAGAGGCCGAATCCGCCGGTCCGTCTGCTCGCCGGCCAGTGCTGGTCGCCGAATGCCAGGACTTCCCGTGATTTACGCTGGGCCTTTTCCCTGATCTTTTCCGAGTAACGGAGATCATAGGGGGAAAGTTCGATGGCGGACGGCCTGAACAGCTTGCGGGAGAAAACCGAATCGGTAATGATGCTTACGGCCTTGGCCCGGAAATCCGGGGCGGCGAAGAATTCTTTACATAAATCGGCGTGCCGCAGCCAGGTCATGCGGGCCGTTTTATCCCCGTCCCGGGGGATCCAGTAGGTATGTCCCCTGTCATCTTCGGCGCTCTGCCCGGAAAAGAAAACCAGGAGATTGTCCTGGTCCGTCAGGGTGGCCTTGAATTTTTCAATGTGTTTCAGGATGGTGTTCCGGGTGGGTTTTTCTTCTGTCTCATCCGTCAGAAGCACCACGTTTTTCTTCTTGAAATCGTACTTGTCCATCAGGATCCGGGCGATTTCCCTGGCGTCCCGGGCGGGGCTTTTCAGGCTGGACCAGTGATCGTAATGGCTGATGCCGATAATCAGGGCATGGTTTCGCTCGGCATTGAAAGATCCGTCCCGGGACAGGGCGAACAGCCCGCCGGCCGCGAGGGCCGCCCAGAAGAGCAGGAAGAGAATCCAGAAGGATGTTGAAAATTTTTTTGGAGTGATCATAACCATGGAAGGATTCCGGGGGATTCGGTTGCCTGAGCGCCATCAAGACAACCGCGAAGGCCCCATGAACTCGATTGCGCGCCAAGTGCATGCAATCGATCGTAAATATTCACTTATAGGGCCTGAGGGCGGTGCTGTCAAGAAACATTCAGCCCGGCTGGTTTCCCCGGCGGCCGGGAAACCGTGTTTCTTGTCGGTCCGGCCGGGAAAGCCGTACCCGGCCGCGAACAATCTTTCTTGACAATCTTGATGCGTTTTGTTTAAATCCGATACGAAATTTTCTTTGTTTGCAATGGGTTCCCGGCTTTTTTCTTTATTGCGGATATCCCGCCGGGAAGAGAGCGGTTTTGGGTCCGGCGCAGGGTATGGCCCTTTGTCCTGCCCGGCGGGCCGAAAGGGCGCGAAAAAATCCGGCCGTCTGTGGGTGGAACCATTCTATCGGCGTGGTTGATCAATGGCATCAAATTCTCCAGTGCATCTCCAGGTGAACACGCCTCATGTTGAGGTCTGTGCCGTGTCGGATACCGGTCGCGTAAGGACCGAGAACGAGGACTTCCTCTGGATCGATAAGGCGGGCCATTTCATGCTGCTGTGTGACGGCATGGGTGGGCATGAGCGCGGGGCCGAGGCGAGCCGGACGGCCGTCAGCGTGATACAGGAATATCTGGGCCCGGAAGTGATAAACGAGGAACTCCGGGAGATCACGGGCGTGGACGGAGTGCCTTCCGAGATCGCCTGCCTTTTTTCCCTGGTGGACGAAGCGGTGGACAAGGCGGCGACCGTCCTGTACGAACGGAACCGGCGGCTCAATCTGGACCGCTACATGGGGACGACCGTTGTGGGTCTGGTCCTGGTCGAGAATCAATATGTCCTGTGGTTTCATGTGGGAGACAGCCGCCTGTACCGGTTCAGGGATGCCGTGCTCTCGTGCCTCACGGTCGATCATTCGGCATACGAGGAGTGGGTCCACAACGGGCGTGTGGGGCAGGAGCCGGGGAAAAACGTCATTACAAGGGCCATCGGACCCAATGTCGGTGCCGTTGCGGATATCGGATGGGGGAAGTGGCGGAAAGACGATGTTTACATGCTGTGCAGCGACGGCCTCACGGATATGCTCCCGGATGATGAGATTGCAGAGATGATCACGGCGGGAAAAAATCTTGATGATACCGCCCTGCGGCTTGTGGACGCGGCCAACGAAGCCGGCGGAAAAGACAATATCAGCGTTGTGCTCTGCAGGATATAGCTGCTTTGAACCGGAAAAACGCGGGTCCGATATCCGGACGCAGTTTTGGGAAACCCTTTTAATTTGTGTTTTGGTGACAGCAGAATGGCCACTCGTGAAACGGTAACGCTTGCAATCCTGTTCGCCGATATTGCCAAGAGCACCCAGTTGTACGAAA
>CAZCVB010000084.1:0-9473 GCA_964501805.1 uncultured Desulfobacteraceae bacterium
CCTCCACACGCTTTCCGGCGGACCCGTAGGCATAGGTCAGGGAGGGATCACCGATAAAGTCTTCCGTCCGGTAGTTCTGGAACTTGACCGCATCGACACCCGCCGCCGCGGCCGCCGCGATTTCCCGCCGGGCCAGATCCATATCGCCGTTGTGGTTGATCCCGATTTCCGCGGCAATCAGGCAGGGACGGCCTTCGCCGATGACCCGGTCCGCGATTCTGACATCATGCATCGGTTTCCCCTATCATGGCCCTGACGACCCGCCGGGCGCCGCGTCCATCCACCAGTCGCATCCCCTTCCGGATCATTCGGGAACGGAGGTCCCCGTCGCACAGGATATCCAGCAGCACGCTGGAGATATCCCCGGGAGGAACGGACGCCGCCCACCCGCAATTTCGGGCCGCACCGCACCGGTCCAGATCTTCCGCATTGGCCCTCTGGTTTTCATCCATGATGACGATCACCGCCGGCACCCCCGCGTAAGCGAGTTCCCAGCACGTACTTCCACCGGCACAGACCGCTGCGTCCGCCCATGCCATCAACCGCGGCATGTCCCCGTCCCGGACAAGGGCCACCCGGGCGGATGCTTCCGGCGCTCCCTGAGAAAAATCCGCCGTCACCTCCGCAAGGATCAATCCGGGATCGGGGTTTTCGGGACCGATGACCACCTTCACATCAAGACCCGGGACGGGGAGTCCCTTCAGTGCACGAACCGCTTTCAGTGTGATATTCCCGGGATCAGCGCCTCCAAGGGTCACCAGGACACGGTGCGGCCCGGGCGTCGTCTTCCGACGATTTTTCTCAAGGGTCAGGAATTCGGAACGCAAAAGGGCAAACTCCGGGCCCAGGAGAAATACGGTATCCGGATCGGCCCGGTAATCGAGACTCCCCGCCCGGAGGTTCTGATTTAACAGAATATCGGCGTGATATACCGGTAGGTGCGCCATGTCGTCAATGAGCAGCACCCGGAGGCCCGACCCGCGGGCAGCGGCCTGGTATTCCGGATCAAAGTGGTACCCATCAATGACCAGCCATCGCGGCGTGCCCGGTGGGAGCGTATCATTTGAAAAAACGGCATCGAGTGTCCGCCGGATGTCGGATGGATCAGGACAGGACGATCCGATGGGCACCAGCGAGAAGCCTTCATCGGATATGCGCCGTCGAAGGCTCTCGTTTTCGCAGCGGCTGATAAACATCACATCCCCCACCGCCCTGCGCCACGCCTGCCCCAGGGCGATACACCGCATCAGGTGGCCGATCCCGATCCCGGGATGGGCGTCGGCCCGGATGTAAAGGGACGGTTCTTTCAATCCCGATCCCCGGAGGGGGCCGTGTCCCGGATCAACGCCCGGAGGTCTTCGATATCCAGCCACCGGGAATTGGTCCCAGAACTGTATTCGAAATCCTCGGGAACGGCCCGGCATCCGTCCTCGCAAAAGCGTCTCTCAAAGTACCGAAAGGACGGCTTGAGCAGGTAATAGTCGTCAAACTCGACGGTATTCCGTGCCTCGTCCTTCGGGATCATGATTTCGTGGAGTTTTTCCCCCGGACGGATGCCGACGATTTCAACCCTGCAATCCGGACAGACCGCCCGGGCCAGGTCCATGATGTTCATGCTGGGAATCTTGGGCACGAAGATCTCGCCGCCCACCATGTTTTCCAGGCATTTGAGGACAAAATCAACCCCCTGTTCCAGGGTGATCCAGAAACGGGTCATGCGTGGATCGGTGACCGGAAGAACACCTTCCGCCTTCCGTTCCAGGAAAAAGGGAATAACGCTTCCCCGGCTTCCCACCACGTTCCCGTAGCGGACCACGCTGAAGATACTGCCGTCCCGCCTTGTATAGGAATTTCCGGAGATGAACAGCTTGTCCGAGCAGAGTTTTGTCGCACCGTACAGGTTGATGGGGTTGGCCGCCTTGTCGGTGCTGAGGGCGACAACCTTTTTCACGCCCTGGTCAATGGCCACGTTGATGACGTTCTGGGCCCCGAGGATGTTCGTCTTTACGGCTTCGAAAGGATTGTACTCGAGGGTCGGCACCTGTTTCAGGGCGGCCGCGTGGATGACGTAATCCACACCCTGAAAGGCCCTGTAGAGGCGTTCCTTGTCCCGCACGTCCCCGATGAAATACCGGATCGGGAAGTCCCACATGGAAAATTTCCGGGCCATATCAAACTGCTTCAGTTCATCACGGCTGAAAATGATCAGTTTCCTGGGCGCATACCTTCCCAGGATGATTTCCGCGCATTTCTTTCCAAAGGAACCAGTGCCCCCGGTGATCAAAATTACCTTGTCATTCAGCATGGCGGTGCTCCGTAGTGTGAAAACACGATGGCCGCGGCCCCGTATCCGATGGATCATGAGGTGATCGACGTTCCCCTGTCATCGCCGGAAGGCCGGCGAAAGGACATTCTCACTTAACCGAGGAACAAATACAGGGCGTCGATAATGTAGTGAAAACTCCGTTCATCCAGGCCGGGAAACAGCGGAAGGCTGATGCAGGAAGCATAGTAGGCCTCGGCTTCCGGAAACCGCTCCGGATAATCTCCGTAATCCCCAGCGTAGAAGGGTTGACGATAGATGGGGATATAATGGATCTGGCAATGGATCCCCTTTTCCTTCAACTTATGAAATAGGTCGTCCCGATGGATGGCACAGCGTCGTCCCAGCCGGAGCGTGTAGAGATGGTAGCACGGATCAGTGTGCTCCGGCCACGGCGGCAGCTTCACCACCTCCCTGGATTCCAGTTCCTCCAGTGCCCTGTTGTAGGCCCTCACAATCCGCTGCCTTTCGGCCCTGAATGCGTGGAGACGTCTCAACTGCGAACGTCCCAGGGCGCACTGGATATCGGTGATCCTCGCGTTGAACCCCAGTTCCTGCATTTCATGGTACCAGAGAGGCGCATCCCCGCGGTTGACAAGCATTGAGGGATTTCTTTCAATGCCGTGATTGGCCAGCCGTCTCACCCTCCGGGCAAGCCCGTCGTCGTTGGTCAGCACGGCGCCGCCTTCTCCCGCCGTAATCGTCTTGACCGGGTGGAAGGAAAAGACGGCCATGTCCGTGTGCGCGCAACAACCGCACGAGCAGGCATCTCCATTGTGGTCGTACACGGACCCAATGCTGTGTGCCGCATCCTCGATGAGCCTGAATCCATATTTCCCGGACAGTTCCCTGAATCGCGCAAGATCCGCCGGGATGCCGGCGAAATCCACGGGGATCACGACTTTCGGAATCCCTTTTGTCTCGCAGTATGCCTCAACTTTTTCCGGCGACAGGCAGAGGTTTTTCGGATCAATATCAACGAAATCGGGCCGCCCGCCGCAATAGGCGATGCAGTTGGCCGAGGCCATGAAGGAGACGGGGGAGGTCAGGCCGATATCCCCCGGGCCCACGCCCAGGGCCAGGCACGCCAGGTGGAGCGCCATGGTTCCGCTCGAAACGACAACACAGTGCCCTGCCCCGCAGGATTCACAGAGCGCTTCCTCAAACGCCCTGACCTCCGGCCCCTGGGTCAGCCGGTCAGAACGCAGAACGGAAGAGACTGCCGCAATGTCCTCTTCGCTGATGCTCTGCTTGCCGTAAGGGATGGGATCCATGTAAATACCTGCCCGAAGCCCGCGGTCTACGCCTTGAAATAGTCGATGACGCTCCTGACGATGGCCGGGAGGTCGTAAGATGGCTCGAACCCGATGAGGTTCCGGATCTTGTCGATATTGGGACATCGCCGTTCCATGTCCTCGAAACCCGGGCCGTAGGCTTTCTCATAGGGGATATGCTCGATCCCGGATGCGCTGCCGGTCATCTCCTTCACCATTTCGGCCAGTTCGTTGATGCTTACCTCCCTGTCGTTTCCCACATTGAAGATATCTCCCTCGGCCTCGGGGGCGTCCATCAGTCTTGTAATGGCCCACACCACGTCCTTGACATGGGTGAAGCTCCGTGTCTGGGTGCCGTCCCCGAACACCGTGATCGGCTTTCCCAAAAGGGCGCTCTGGACAAAGGTGGGCAGGACCATGCCGTACTGCCCGACCTGCCGGGGACCCACCGTGTTGAACAGCCGCCCGATGACCACCGGCAGTTTTTTCTCGTCAAAATAGGAGAGGGCCAGGAACTCGTCCAGCGTCTTTGAACAGGCATAGGCCCAGCGCCGTTTTTTCACGGAACCCATGACCCGGTTGTCGTCCTCCGACAGGGGATGTTCCACGTGTTTCCCGTAGGTCTCGGAGGTGGAGGCGATGAACACCTTTTTCTTGAACCGGTTGGCGAGCCTCAGGACCACCTCCGTCCCCTTGACATTGGTCTCCAGCGTTTCCACCGGATGGTCCATGACATTCTTCACGCCCACGGCCGCGGCCAGGTGATAGATATGGTCTATCTTGAAGATCAGCTCATTCATGACCGACTCGTTCAGGATGGTGTCCACCACCAGGTGAAGGCGCTCATTCCCCTGGATCTTCTCGATATTGGCCAGTTTTCCGGTCCACAGGTTATCGATGATGAAGACCTCGTCTCCCGCCTCAAGCAGGGTCTCCGCCAGGTGGGACCCGATAAATCCGGCGCCGCCGGTAATCAATACTTTCATCTGTTTTTCCTCCCTGCGCATGGTGCCTCCCGACTCTTTCCGGTTTCGGCCCCGGCCGTCCGCGGCACAGCTCCGCCCCTTCGGTTACGATGAGACCTTTGAACCTGTTCATTTTTCAAAGGTGTCACGGCAGATCCGAAAAGGAGATTCGCCCCGCAACGGGCGGGACCCGTTTACGGGCCCTACTTTATCTTTTCCAGGGCCCACCCCTCGATCTCCACGACCAGGGACCGGTGAAGCAGTTCAACGGAGACCACCACCTTGTCCGATCGGCCCTTGTGGTGCAGGTAAAACCCGGTCAGCCCTTTCAGGGGCCCCTCCATGATCCGGATCCGGTCCCCCCGGCTCATGTACGCCCGGTTCTCCACCGTGCGGTCCGTGCCGTCCAGGACCATGAGGGAGGCGATCTCCTCCTCGTCGGCCGGGACCGGCTTTCCCTTGAACCCCACGACCCGCACGACGCCCACGGTCTTGAGAATATTGACGTGCTCCTCCGGATGAAGGGAGGACCGGGCAAATACGTAGCCGGGCAGCAGCGGGACCAGGATCTTTTTCCGCCGGTCTTTTCTCCGGCTCATCACCTGCACGCGGGGGAAAAAGGCCTCTATGGATTTTCCGCGCAGGCCGTCGTAGACCTTCTTTTCGAAATGGCTCCGGATATGGAGGGCATACCATCTGGGGGTCTGTTCGGTCATAGCACCGCTATCCTGTCGGGGTTCACGCCGTGTTCCGTCAGGGTCCGGATATCCCGGTCCATATTGTCCAGCCGCGTCAGGAGGACCGCGTCCCAGTCCCCGCGCGCCAGGCGCGCAAGGCCCTCCACCTTGAAATCGAAGAAATCCCCCCCGGCCCGCTCCTCGTCGATGATTCCCGCCAGCCGGATACCGGTGAGCTGGAGGTAAAGGTAGGCCAGTTCGGCCACCTCACCGGCCCCGAAAAAAAGAATGGCCCGGCGCCGGGCCTTTTCCATGGCCTCGAATTTGTCCAAGAGAAGGTTCTTGATCTCCTTGTAGAAACTCACCGAGTACCGGAGGTATTCCACGGTGAGCCGGCTCTTTCTGGCCAGCCCTTTCGGCGTCAGGAAATATTTCACCCGGTTGCGCGGCAGGGTCTTTACCTTGAAATACCCCTTGTTGACCAGGCGCTTGATAAAGGTATTGACCAGCCCCAAGGACAGGTTCAGTCGGGTGGACAACTCCCTCTGGCTCGGCGTGCCGTCCCGTTCGATCTCCCCCATGAGGCGGAGGATATGAATGTCTTCCTTATCCATGAAAAACAGGGTCCTTAAAGAGGCGTGCAGGTCCGCACCGGGTCGGGGTCAAAACCGTTCAATAATTGAACAAACAATGTTCATTTTTTGAACGGTTTTGTCAAGGAAAAAATTTGACGCGGGAAGGCACCCTTTATATACTTCCGGGACACCCGTGAACCGGGTGCCGTCTTTCCCGGAGATACCGCATGCACCCGGCGCATCCCGGGGTCCCGAAAACCGGTTGAACAAGGAGAACAGGTCCATGGAATGTCAGCAGGAACAGAATCTGGCGCGTTGCAACTGCACCTATCCGTGCGAAAAAAAGGGCATCTGCTGCCAGTGCATTTCCTACCACCTGAAGATGAGACAACTTCCCGCCTGTTGCTTCCCAAAAGAAGCGGAGGCGACCTATGACCGTTCCTTTGAGCATTTCGCGAGGCTGGTTCAGTCCGGAAAGGCGTGAGGCGGGATGGAGATTCCCCGCACCCGCATCATGGTTCCAGGGCCCGGAGGCTATGACGTCTTTCGCCTGGACCACACCCCCATCGGCCCTCCCGGACCCTCGGAAGTCCGGGTCCGGGTTACGGCCTGCGGCATCAATTTCGCCGATATCGCCGTCCGCATGGGCCTCTATAAAGCGGCGCAAGGGCGCTACCCGCTGTGTCCCGGCCTGGAATTCGCCGGTATCGTCGACCGCGCCGGTGCAGGGGTAACCGGATTCAACCCCGGGGACCGGGTCTTCGGCGCCGTCCGTTTCGGCGGGTATGCCACGGTCATCAACTGCCCCGCCCGCCAGATGTGGCGAATGCCCGATTCCTGGGAAGATGAAAGGGGCGCGGCCTTTCCCGTGGCCTACCTCACCGCGGCCTACGCCCTTTTCCATGTGGGTCATCTGCGCGGGGACGATCGCGTCCTGGTCCATTCCGCGGCAGGCGGCGTGGGAACGGCGCTGCTTCATCTGCTGAAGATAAACGGCAATTTCTCCGTGGGCGTGGTGGGCCGGCCCGAAAAGACGGCGGCCGCAACATCCGCGGGCGCTTCCAGGGTCATTGACAAGGGCTCCTGCGACCTGTGGAGAGAGGCGGAAAGGCTCTCCCCCTCCGGCTATGACCTGATCCTCGATGCCAACGGGGCCGCCACCCTGAAAGGCTCTTACGCCCACCTCCGGCCGGGAGGCCGCCTTCTGATCTACGGCTTTTCGGCCATGTTTTCCCCCACCGGCATCCGGAAGCGGCTCCGGCTCATCTTCGATTACCTCCGGACCCCCCGGTTCAACCCCTTCGACATGACCGGCGCCAACAAGACCGTCAGCGGGTTCAACCTGATCTACCTGTTCGACAGGGTGGATCTGTTCAGGGGCCTCATGGACAGGCTCCTGGCATGGGATTCCGAAGACCTGCTGCCGCCCATGCCCCTCACCCCCTTCGCGTTTCGCCGCGTGGCAGGGGCTCACCGGGCCCTGGCATCCGGGAAGACCGTGGGCAAGCTGGTCCTGATCACGGGGACGCCGGCATGAACCCGGCGTTTCCCGGAAACCACGAGACTGGAGGATAAAGAATGGCCATCAAGACAGCGGAAGAGTACGTGGAACGGCTCAACAGGATGAAACCGAATGTCTACGCCCACGGCCGGAAGATCGGCCGGGACGATCCCATTCTCCGGCTGCCCATCAACACCCTCAAGTTCACGTTCGACGCGGTCAACGACCCGGAGTTGAAGGATCTGGTGGTCACCCGGTCCCATCTCACGGGCGAACCCATCAACCGGTTTACCGCCCTCAATCTCAGCATCGACGATCTTTACACCCAGCAGGAAATGAAACGGAAGTGCTGTCACCGGGTGGGGGGGTGCACCCAGCGCTGCATGGCCACGGACACGCTCAACGCCATCGGGGTGGTGGCCAAGGAGATCGACGACGACAGGGGGATCCGTTATTTCGACAACTTCACCGAGTTCCTGCGGCATACCAGGAAAACGACCTGGTGGGCAGCACGGCCATGACGGATGTAAAGGGTGACCGGAAGGCCCGGCCGTCGGAGCAGGACGACCCGGACCTGTACCTCCGCGTGGTGGAAAAAAACAGCCGCGGGATCGTGGTCAAGGGGGCCAAGAACCACATCACCATGGGACCGTACGTGGATGAACACCTGGTGATTCCCACCCGCACGCTCACAAAAGACGAGGGCGACTGGGCCGTCTCCTTCGCCGTCCCGGCGGACGCGGACGGGATAAAGATCGTCTCCCGGATCGTCACGCCCCGGCCCAGGATTGCGCTGAAAGCGCCCTACAACACCTTCGGCGTGGCCGATTCGGTGGTCATCTTCGACAATGTCTTTGTGCCGTGGGAGCGGGTCTTCATGTGCGGCGAGTGGGAATTCGCCGGAAGACTGGCGCTCACGTTCGCCGGGTTCCACCGGCATTCCTACTGCGGGTGCAAGCCCGCCGTGACCGACATCATCCTGGGGGCAACGGCCCTCGTGGCCGAGTACAACGGCGTGGGAAAATCCTCCCACATCATGGATGAACTGACCGAACTGATGATCCTCGCCGAACTGGTTTACGCCTCCGGCATCGCGGCCGCGGCCAAGGCCACGAAGACCTCCTCCGGCATCTACACGCCGGAATTCCTTTATTCCAATACCGGCCGGTACATGGCCGGCATCAATATCTACCACGAGTACGACGTGCTGGCATCCGTGGCCGGCGGTCTCCCCTCGACCCTTCCGACAGAGGAGGACTGGCTCAACCCGGAACTCACGTCGGACCTGGACAAGTACATCCGCCGGAAACCGGATGTTTCCGCGGAAAAGCTGCACCGGCTCTACCGGTTCATCTCAGATTTTTCCTGCTCCGCCATGTGCGGCTGGGCCCAGTACGCGGGGGTTCACGGCGGCGGATCCCCGGTGATGGAAAAGATCGGCATCCGTTCCGGATATGACATCGAAGGGAAAAAGAAGATCGCCAGGGACCTGGCCGGGATCAAGGATTAAAGGGCCCGGATCCGCCGCATCTCCGGATCGTCATCCGGTCGCCGTCCGGATAATCTCCTGTTTCAGCACCTTTCCCATGGTGTTGCGGGGCAGGGCGTCCAGAAAAAGCACCTCCCTGGGACACTTCCAGTCGTGCAGGTACCGTTTGCAGTGGTCCCGGATGCCGGACGCGTCAAGCCCCGACCCGGGGCGCGTGACGACCGCCGCAACCACCCTCTCGCCCCACTTCTCATCCGGAACCCCGACCACGGCGGATTCCACCACGCCGTCGAGCCGGTTGATGACGGCCTCTATCTCCTTTGGGGAGATATTCTCGCCTCCCGAAATGATGATATGCTTCAGCCGATCCGTCAGGTAATAGTAGCCGTCTGCGTCCACCCGCCCCAGGTCCCCGGTCCGGAACCAGCCGTCATGAAAGGCCCGCGCCGTCTCCTCCGGTTTTCGCCAGTATCCCGGGGTGACGGCGGGCCCCTTGAGCCACAGCTCACCCTCATCCCCCGCTGCCACGTCCTTCAGTGTCCCGGGGTCCACGATTCTTACCTGGAGACCGGGCAAGGGGAGACCAATGGCCCCCGGTTTCCGCCTGCCCCTCAAAGGATTGGAAAAATTCATGCCGGTCTCGGACATGCCCTCCCGCTCCACGGGCTC
>CAZCVB010000085.1:0-9060 GCA_964501805.1 uncultured Desulfobacteraceae bacterium
ACCGGATTTCGGGCGGAATTATCCGTCTTTACGGCCTGAAAGTCAAGAAATGCCGCAAAAGAGGGGTGAGAAGACGCCGAATCAGCCGGTTTTCAGGGCGGCCCGCCGTTCGCGGGTGGCATCGTCGTCAACGGCCAGGGTCTCCGGGTCGATGACCACGCCATAGTCGGCCTCGGCGCGTTCAATGCTCACATACCCGTCAGCCACGTCAGCGGCCACCATCTCCGGGTCCCGTTCCAGGGGATCCCCGAAACCACCGCCGCCCGCGGCATCCATGGTCACCCGGTCCCCGGGGAAGAGCTGGGTCAGGCCGTAGGGATTGCCGTCTTTACCATTGACCAGGAACCGGGCCCTTGCGCCGTCCTTTCCACCGAACAGGCCTTCGGGGGGATACCGGAACCGGCCGGACTGGATCCCCAGGTTCACGGGGGGAAGCGGCGCATATTCATCGTCCGGGACCCGGAAGACCACCCGCCGGCCGAGGCCCCCCTTCATTTTGCCGGGCCCGCCGGAGTCGGGGATCAGTTCCCGCTTCTCCACGATCAGCGGCGTATCGCTCTCGAATATCTCCACCGGCGTGTTGGCGCCGTTGGCGGGAAAGATATAATCGTAATACCCGTCATTCCGGATGCCGGCGCCCATCCCGCCTCCCCGGATGATGACCGAATGCCACGGGATCCCGTCCCGGCGTTTTCCGTAAAAAACGTTCATGGTGGCCGGCGTACCGCCGCTTCCCGCGATCACCCGGTCCGGCAGGGCGTCCGCCATGGCCCGGTAGATGATTTCGGTGAGGAAATGGCCGATCTGCATGCGGGCGGCGACGGCCGCCGGGAACCTGCAGTTCACCACGCTCCCCTCCGGGGCCGTCATGGCGATGGGCTCCGCGCACCCGTCATTATTAGGAATATCCGGGTCGAACATGCTCTTCATGGCCATGAACACATAGGCGTACGTGAAGTTGTAAACCACGTTTCCACCCCAGTTCACCTGGGGAGAGGACCCCTCGAGGTCCACGGTGATGCCGTCGCCTTGCACGCGCACCGCCGCCTGGATGACCACATCATCCTTTCCTTCCATCTGCTCCACGATGCCGCTGGCCCGGTAGAGGCCGTCCGGGACCTCTGAAATGGCCGCCCGCATGCTCCGCTCGGTCCGGCCGATGACCTCGTCCGCGAGATCGTCCAGGTTGTCCAGGCCGTACTCCTCCAGCATCTGGCAGATCTTTTCCGCGCACACGTGGTTGGCCGCGATCTGGGACCGGATGTCGCCGGTGACCTCGTCCGCCGTGCGCACGTTCCAGCGGATCATCTCCATAACCGCCCGGCTCATGACACCGCCTTCTTCCAGTTTCACCAGCGGAATAAAAAGGCCGTCTTCGTACACGTCGTGATTGTCCGACGATACCCGGCCGCCGATGTCCGAATGATGGAACACGCACGCGGTCCAGGCCACCAGCCGGTCCCGGTAATAGATGGGGCTCAGGACACAGACATCGTTCAGGTGTCCGGCCAGGGCCCAGGGATCGTTGGTGATGAAGACGTCTCCGGGACCGAAACTCCCCTCGGGCAGGTTGGTCACCAGGTTCTTGATCCCCAGGGCCATGGCCCCGGACTGCCCCGGCGTGGCGAAACTCCCCTGAGCCAGTTCCCTTCCTTTTCGGTCCGTGAACATGCAGGTATAATCGTGCGCATCCCTCAGCAGGCTCGAAAACGCGGTCCTGGCAACCGTGGTGTCCGCCTCGTCCACAATGGAAATCAGCCTGCGCCAGAGGATCTCCAGCGTAATGGGATCAAATGCCTGTCCCATGTTTATTCCTCCTCGTACGGGAAATCCGAAATCCCGCTTTTTTTCCGGCCCGTCGTCATCCTGCGTCCGGGAAACCCGCCGCCCGGCACGGACCTTTTTTTAATCCGCCGGAGGCGGACAAGGATTCAATTCTCCGCCCCCTGCGGCGTTACAGTGCCTTTATAGGCAGATACCCTGCTACTCTGCGGCGGGGCCGTTCATTCACCGTTCCCGGCCCGCGCCAGGTCCAGCCACAAAAAGCCGTATTCATCCACGGAGATCTTCGCGTCTTCCCCGGCGACGACCGTGGACTCCCGTTCCTCGATAATGGCCGGCCCCTCGAATTCCGCGCCCGGGAAAAGCCGGTACCGGTCGTAAACCGTATAGGGGATGAAGTCGCCGGCAATGCCGGAGTAGGCATCTCTTTTCCCCTTTACGGCGTCCTTCACGGAACCCGCCTTTTGCTCCATTTTGGGCAGTTGCAGGAGTCGTTCCGGCAGGCTGGCCCTCACCTTGAAATTGATGAACTCCACCGGGGAATCGGGATAGGTCCTGCCGTAGAGCTTCCGGTAGACCTCGTCGAACCGCCGGCGGACCGTTTCCCTTTTCACGGAGGTGAAATCGGCCTCCGGTATGGGGATGTTGGTTTCGGCCCCCTGCCCCACAAACCGCACGTCCACGGAGCGCTCGAACCGGATCTCCTCGCGATCCCCGGACTTCTGGAGGGTCCGGGCCCCTTCGGTTTCCATCTCCCGGTAGATCTTCTCGATCTCCCCGAAATCCGCGTCCGCCAGGGAGACCTTGTGACTCCGGACCATGTCGAAGGCCCGGGGGGCCGTGAAAAAACCCAGGGCCGATCCCACACCGGCGTTGGGCGGAACGATGAGCTTCGGCGCCCCCAGCTTCCTGGCAAGCCCGTAGGCATGAACCGGACCGGCCCCGCCGAAGGCCGCCACCGTGACGATCCCGGGGTTCCCGCCCTTTTCCGCGATATGGGTCTTGGCGGCCGCGGCCATGGTCTCGTTGATGAGATCGTGAATCCCCCAGACGGCCTGGATAAAGGGCACGCCCAGGGGCCGGGCGATCTTCTCCTCGATGCCGCGCCGGGCGGCCTCCCGGTCCAGTTTCATCTCTCCGCCCAGGAAGTAGTTCTCGTCCAGGTAGCCCAGGAGCAAATCCGCGTCGGTGATACCGGGCTCTGTTCCGCCCCGGCCGTAACAGATGGGTCCCGGGTCGGCCCCGGAGCTTTCCGGTCCCACCTGGAGGGTCCCCATCCTGCTCACCTTGGCAATGCTTCCGCCCCCCGCGCCGATCTCCATCAGGTCGACCACGGGGACCTGGATGGTCAGGCCGCTCCCCTTCATGAACCGCTGAACCCGGCCCACCTCAAAGGTGGGGACCACGCCGGCCACCCCCCGCTGGATCAGGCAGGACTTGGCCGTGGTGCCGCCCATATCAAAGCAGAACATCTCGGAGATGCCGAAGAGTTTGCCGTAATACTGGCCCGAAATCACGGCCGCCGTGGGACCGGACTCGATGATGCGCACGGGAAATTCCCCGGCCGTCTCAACGGAGGTGATGCCGCCGCTGGAGAGCATAATGAAAAGCCGGCCGTTAAACCCGATGGATTGAAGGCGGCTGGAAAGCCTGGACAGATACCGGCCCGTCAGGGGCTTCACATAGGCGTTGGTCACGGTGGTGCTGGTTCTTTCGTACTCCCGTATCTGCGGCAGGACCTCGTAGGAAATGGAGACCGAAACATCCGGGGCCTCCTCTGCGATGATCTCCTTGATCATCTGTTCGTGTGCCGGATTTTCGAAGGAATTCAAAAGACACACGGCGATGGACTCGACGCCCATGCGGAGGAGCCGCCTCACCACGTCCCGCGCCGCGTCCGGGTCCAGGGGCTTGAGCACCGTGCCGTCGCTCCGGACCCGTTCGTCCACCTCCAGCCGGAACCGGCGGTCCACCAGGGGCCGCGGGAATTCCGCAAACACATCGTAGGGGGCGTAACGGATCTCGCGGCCCAGTTCCAGGACGTCCCGGAACCCGCGCGTCGTGATGAGGCCGGTCCTGGCGCCCTTCCGTTCGATGATGGAGTTGATCACCAGCGTGGTGCCGTGGATCACCTCGTCCAGGTGCTCCATGATGTCCGGCGCATCCTGCGCCAGTTCCCGGATGCCCTGTTCCACGGCATCCGAAGGGTCTCCCGGCGTGGTAAGGCATTTATTGATCCGGATCTCTCCGGTGCGGTCGTTGAGCAGCACAAAATCGGTGAACGTGCCGCCGATATCGCAGCCGAGGCGATAGAATTTTTCAGCCATGCGGACCTCCTGTTGGCGTCCAGGACGGAATTTCCATGGGCGCGGCGGACCCTCCCGTCAACCGCGGGAAGCGTCCGCCTCATATTTTGAAAAATTGCCTTTCTCCCGGAACGGGGCGCATTGCCCGGCCTTCGGGAACCCGTATGCTCCGGGCCGGGGGGCGGTTCCCGGGAGGGAGACTCAACTGGCCCGGTCGCGGTCCCTGAGGGCAGCCAGGACCTTTTCCGGGGTGATGGGCAGTTCCCTGATACGGACGCCGACGGCGTCGTAAATGGCGTTGGCAATGGCCGGCGCCGTGGGCACCAGGCCCGGCTCACCCACGCCCTTTGCCCCGAACGGCCCGTCCGCGTCGTCCGGTTCCACGATCACCGCCTCCACCGGCACCACGTCCATGGCCGTCAGCATCTGGTAATCCCGGAAGGTGGGGTTCATGACGCGGCCGTTTTTCACCTTGATCTCCTCGGTGAGGCCGTAGCCGACGCCCGTGTAGGCGGCCCCGTAGATCTGGCCCAGGAGAAGGGTGGGATTGATGGCCTTTCCCACGTCGTGGGCCGCCACCATCCTCAGGATCGTGACCTCGCCGGTCTTTTCATCCACCGCCACCTCCACGCCGGTGGCGCCGAAGGCGTAGGTCTGGGACAGGTTTCCTTTCAGTTCCCGGTCCAGCATCTCGGTGGGGGGATCGTAGAACGCCTCCGCCGCCACCACCTTGCTCTGACCGGTTCCCACGTGAAGGGCGCCCCTGAGAACGAAATGAATC
This sequence comes from uncultured Desulfobacteraceae bacterium, assembly GCA_964501805.1. Taxonomy (GTDB): domain Bacteria; phylum Desulfobacterota; class DSM-4660; order Desulfatiglandales; family Desulfatiglandaceae; genus CAZCVB01. Next base: position 4,870 of record CAZCVB010000085.1, read on the forward strand.
GGAACCCTGAAATACGGGTGGTCCGGCGCTTCTTTCGGGAAAACCATCCGGTCCCGGATATCGAGCTTGTCCGGATCCGAGATGAGGCCGTAATCAAGATCGGGCGGCACGAACTCCGGGTCTTTCCGCTTTTTCCGTTTGAAGCCCCCCTTGACGATCCCGGGGATCTGTTCCACGGCCATCTCGAGGATCTGTTGCTTCGCCTTCCTGCAGGCCCGGATGGCGGCGTTTCCCGCCATGAAGGTATGCCGGCTCGCATGGGTGCCCGCGTCCCACAGGGCCAGGCCCGTGTCCCCGAAGGTCAGGGAGACGTCCTCGGGCCGGACGCCCAGGGCCTCCGCCACCATCTGGCTGATCACCGTGGGAGATCCCTGGCCCTGGTCCGTCCCGCTTTCGATCACGTCCACCTGGCCGAATTCGTTCACCTTTATCATGATGCCGTGGCCGTCCGAACGGGTGACCCGCGCGCCGCCGGCCACGTGGATCAGGGAGGCCATCCCCACGCCCCGGCCGTTGCGTTTTCCGCGCTTTTCCTTCCACCCGAGCCGTTCTTCAACGGACTGGATGCATTCCTCGAGCCCGCAGGAGGTGATCTTCAACCGCATGGGGGTCAGGTCGCCGGGACGGTTCCGGTTGATCCGTCTGAATTCCAGCGGATCGATCCCCGCCGCCTCGGCCAGGGTGTCCATGGAGGTCTCCACCGCAAAGGTGGCCTGCGGGTTGCCGTAGCCTCTCATGGCCTGGCAGTAGATATTGTTGGTATAGACGCACGTGGCCTGGAAAAAAACGTTGGGCACCCGGTACAGGGAAGACATGGGCATCATCATTACAGAGGGCGTGGTGGCGCCCCACGAGGTGTAGGCGCCGTTGTCCAGGACCGCCGTGACGTGCCGGAACGTGAGGCGCCCTTCGGCGTCGCATCCCTGCTCGATGTCGAACACGGCCGGCTGCCTCGGCGGCAGCGCGCGGAATTCCTCCTCCCTGTCAAAGAGGATCTTGACCGGCTTCCGGGTCTTAAGCGCCAGCTGGATGGCGATGAACTCATAGATATCCGTATCCAGCTTGGTGCCGAAGCTCCCCCCGACGGTGGCGTTGACCACCCGGATCTTCTTCCCCTTGAGACCGATGGCGTTGAAATACTCGGTGATCCGTCCCACGTGCCCGAAGATCACGTTGGTCTGGCTGTAAAGGGTCAAATTGCCGTTCACGTCGAACTCGGCGATACACCCGCTGGTCCCCATGCAGCACTGATTGACCCACGTGGTGCGCACCGTGTCCTTTACCGTGAAAGCGGCCGCCTTCCGGCCCTGTTCCACGTCCCCGGCGCTGAACTTCCACGGCAGCGGAAGGATGTTGCTCTTGAGGGGCCTTCCCCTGGCATCCACCTCATGGACAAGGGGGGCGTCCGCCTTCATGGCCTCAAAGGGATCAAAGACCCCGGGCAGTTCCTCGTACTCCACCTCGATAAGGTCGCAGGCCTCGGCCGCGATCTCCGGGCTGATGGCGGCCACCGCCGCCACCTCGTCCCTGAACTGACGGACCACGTCCCGCTTGAGCACCGTCTGGTCCTTCAGAAAACCCACCCGGACATCCGGGACGTCCCGGCCGGTCAATACGGCCCGGACACCGGGGAGTTTTTCCGCCCTGGACGTGTCGATCCGCTTGATGCGTGCGTGGGCGTACCGGCTGTAGCAGATTTTTCCGTAAAGCATCCCCGGGCGCTTCAGGTCGTCGATATAGACGGCCCGGCCGGTGACCTTGTCCGCCTCGATGGTCCTGGGAACGCTTTTTCCTACGAACAGATATTCCGTCATGGCTTCCTCCTGCCGGATATGGCTCGGCCCCCGGAGCGTCAGGTGAATCTCCGGGATCCGGCGGCCCCGCGGCGGCTGGGCGCTATCCGGCCTGTTTGATCTTTTTCGCCGCCATGTCGATGGCCTCCACGATCTGCACGTATCCGGTGCATCGGCAGAAATTTCCGGCGATGCCTTCCCGGATCTCCTCCTCCGAAGGGGAAGGCGTATGGTCCAGGAGGGCCTTGGCGGACATAATCATGCCCGAGGTGCAGAAACCGCACTGGACCCCGTTGTTTTCGAGAAAGGCCTGCTGCACGGGATGAAGGGCGCCGTCCTCGCCCGCGAGCCCCTCTATGGTGGTCACGGACTTCCCCTCCACCTCGAAAACCGGATACAGGCACGAATTTACGGCCTCTCCGTCCACCAGGACCGTACAGGCGCCGCACTCACCCACACCGCAGCCCTCTTTGGCGCCGGTCAGCTCAAAATAATCCCGCAGCGTCTTCAGCAGATTCCAGGTAACGGGCACCTCCGCCGTGACCGCATCCCCGTTCAACGTGAACGACACCGATACCTTTTTCATCACAGCTCTCCTCCCCTATCGGCTTTTGATCCGCGAGGCGGCCAGTTTCGCCATGCGGAGCACGGATACTTCAATGATCTCACGGCGATACCATGCCGCGCACCTCAGGCTGTCCCTGGGCGCGCAACACTCCGGCGAGGCGGCGATCCGCCCGGCCTCGGCCAGGACATCGTCCGACAGCGGCTTCCCCTTGAGAAAGTCCTCGGCCTTGCGGGCCCGAACGGGCGTAGGCGCGGCCACGGTCAGGCCGATCCTGGCGTCGGAAACGGTATCCCCTTCCGAGAGTTTCACGGACACGGCCACGCCCAGGATCGGAAGGTTCATGGCCTTGCGTCTCGAATGCTTGAAATAGGCGCTCCCGAACCCCGCCGTCTCCTCCGGGATCTCCACCTCCACCACCACCTCGTCCGGCCGGCGGACCGTCTTGTAGGGACCCGTAAAGAATTCGGCCACGGGCACGGTCCGCCGTCCTTCCGGACCCTGCAGGACGACCCGTGCGTCCAGGACCAGCAACGGCCCGGCCGTATCCGCGGAAGGCGCCGCGTTGCAGATGTTCCCGGCCAGTGTGGCCACGTTCCTCACCTGGACCGATCCAATCCGGGACGCGCCCTCGTACAGGGCGGTCAGCTCTTCCCTGACCAGGTCCGAGGTCTCCAGCATCCGGTGCGTGGTCAGGCCCCCGATATGGTATCCGCCGTTCTTCCGGATGTATCGAAGGTCCGTAAGCCCCCGCAGGGAGACGAGGACCGGCGGGGCCTTCTTCGTGTTCCGGATCTTGACCATCACGTCGGTCCCGCCGGCGATCAGGGCCGCGTCCGGACCGTATTCCCTGAGAAGCCCGAACACCTCTTCCAGGGTCTCCGGTTTCCTGTAGTCATAGTCGATCATGATTTCCTCCCGCATCGCGCCCGCGCCGAAAGGCGCCCGGCCGCCGGGTTACTGGTCGCGGTTGTCAAAAACCCGTTTGCTCTTCCGCTCCGACCGGGGGAGCGATCCATAGGGGACGATCTCCACCTGCGCGCTCACCAGGATCGATTTTTTGATCTCCGTGCCGACCTGCGAGGCCAGGCCTCCGTCCATGGCCGGGTCCACGCCTTCGTCCCGTTCCACTTTCAGGGTCATGTAGTCCCGTCCATCCGCTTTGCGGTCCAGGATGACCTGGTATTCGCTTCCGATCCCCCTGATCCCGGAGAGGACGTGATCGATCTGTCCCGGATAGATATTGACCGCCCGGAAGATGATCATGTCGTCGGAACGGCCCAGGATCCGGTCGTGCCTCGGCAGGATGGACCCGCAGGGACATTCTCCCGGGATCACCCGCGTCAGATCCCGGGTGCGGTACCGGATCAGCGGCACGGCCTCTTTTTCAAGGGTCGTTACCACCATCTCCCCGATCTCCCCCTCGGGGACGGGTTTCAGGGTCTCGGGATCGAGTATTTCCAGGATATAGTAGTCGGCCCAGTAATGAATCCCCGTGTGATGGATGCAGTCCAGCCCGGTCCCCGGGCCGTAGAGTTCGGTCATTCCGGGGATATCGAACATGTGCTCCAGACCCAGGAGATCCCGGATCCGGTTCCGCATGGCCTCGCTGGACCGCTCGGAGCCGAAGATCATTTTCCTGAGACGGACCCTGTCCCGGATCCCCCGCCGGTTCACCTCCTCGGCCACGAGGAGCCCCATGGACGCGGTGCAGCACATGACCGTGCTTTCCATGTCCACAAGAAACTCACACTGCATGTCCAGGTTCCCGGGACCCGCGGGAACGGCCATGGCGCCGAATTCCTCGCATCCCAGTTGAAACCCGGCGCCGGC
>CAZCVB010000086.1:0-9051 GCA_964501805.1 uncultured Desulfobacteraceae bacterium
ATCGATCAGGCTGCCGGGGACCGCTTTTACGGTGCGGGATAAAGGGTAGGCATGGACCGCACGCGAGGCGACAAATCCTGAAATCAGGCTTTCATCTCCATAGCACTTTTGTAGCGCTTCAATCATTTTTCGCTGAATTCACCGAAAAGGTTCAGAAGGAATAATCGTAAGGGTGGAATGTTTCGTCAAATTGGCGCTGTTTTTCGGGGGAAATATAGAATGCGATCGCCCGCTAATTTCCGGTCGGAAAATTACCGCCTGTATCACCTGGAAACAGGTTCGGCATTTCGGAATTGGAGACACCGATGCGTTTTCAGGAGATTTTCCCGGGATCAGCGTGCTTCCTGCTGCATCGGCCTCTCTATACCCGGCAGACCACCACGCTGACGTTGTCGTGACCGCCCGCCTCCATGGCCGCCTCCACCAGGGAATTGGCGATCCGCTCCACATCATTTTCGGACCTGAGGATTCTTTCCACGGCCGCGTCGGAGATCATGTCCGTCAGGCCGTCGCTGCACAGGATAAAGAGATCTCCCTTCCGCCGCCGGTCCCAGTTGATATCCGCAAAGACCATCGGACCGATGCCGAGGGCCCTTGTGAGGAGGTGCCGACCCGGTTCGGCGCCCTGCCTTCCGGAGTCCAGCCATTCCTGATGCGGGGAGTGGTCCCTTGTCAGTCGGTCCAGGCGCGATTCCCGCCAGCGGTAGATGCGACTGTCTCCCACGTGAAACCACAGCACGTGATTTGTCCCGGCAATGACCAGGCCGACGATCGTTGTTCCCATGGGCAGGTCCAGGCGGAGTTCATTGTTCCGTTCCCACAACAGGCCTGCGGTCTTTTCCACGGCCCGATCAACCACGGGAAAAAGCTTCGAGAGTTCGGGCGGAACATCCATCATGGCCGTGCCGTCGAACATTTCTTCCTCTATTTTTTTAAGATTCAGCAGTTCACTGAAGATCTCGATGGCACTCCGGCTGGCCTCCGCGCCGTTGTCATGCCCCCCCATCCCGTCCGCCAGCAGGATGATTCGTCCCGATTCATCGATCCAGAAGGCATCTTCGTTCCGCGTTCGTTTTTTTCCCACGTCCGAGATGCCGACCGCCGACACGTCCCCGGCGTTCACCTCGATGTATTGCCTTGTATCCGAGTATTCCCTTGTATCCGACATGTTCCCGCCTTGTCCCCGGTTTTGTGGAAATCCGCACGCAAGCCGCGCGGCCGCTCATGAGTTGACTTTTCTTTATGTCCCATCCGGCCGGAATTGTAAAGACCCGTCGATTTTTTCATTCGGAAACCGTGCGCGACGCTGGACTTTTGTCCCTGTTTTAAGCTATTCTTCGGACATGTTTTGTCAAAAAAGACCAACAGGGACGATCGTGCATTCTGTCATGGGGCCGGGGAACCAGAAGCCTGCGGGAGATATTTTATGGCGAAAATAGACCAGATCCTCCGGATGGCGGCCAAGGTCGGCGCTTCGGACGTCCATATCGCGGTGGGCAATCCACCCATCTACCGTCACCTGGGAGACCTAAAAAAATTCAAGGCAAAAGAACTCAGCCCGTCCATGACAAAGGCCCTGATCCATGAAATCCTGACGCCTGAAATGCGGCAGACCTTCGAGAGGGACCTGCAACTTGATTTTTCCTACGAAATCGAGGGAACGGCCCGGTTCCGCGTCAATATTTTCCACCAGCGCCTGGGGGTCGACGCCAGTTTTCGCGTAGTTCCCTTCAGGATCCCGCCGCTGGACAGTCTGGGCTTGCCCGCCGTGACCACCCGGATACTGGACCATCATCAGGGACTGATCCTGGTGACGGGAACCGCGGGCCACGGCAAATCGACGACCCTGGCCGCCATGGTGGATCATCTCAACACGCACAAGCCCCATCACATCCTGACGGTGGAGGATCCCATCGAGTTCGTCCACTCCATCGAGAAGAAAGGCGTGGTTAATCAGCGCCAGGTGGGGCGCGACACCCGGTCTTTTGCCAACGCGCTCAAAGGGGCGTTGAGGGAAGATCCCGACATCATCGTCATCGGTGAACTGAGGGACCGCGAGACGACCTCGCTTGCCATGACGGCGGCGGAAACGGGCCACCTGGTAATCTCCACCATGTCCACATCCAGCGCCCACAAAACCATTGACCGCATTATCGACTCCTTTCCCCCGGAGGAACAGAACCAGGTCCGCACCATGCTGGCCGACTCCATCAAGGGGATCATCACCCAGCGTCTGATAAAGGATGCGGAGGGGAAAGGGCGTTGCCTGGCCACCGAGGTCCTGGTGGGAACCCGGCCCATCGCATCGGTTATCCGGGACTGTAAGACCTACCAGATTCCTTCCATGATACAGACGGGAAAGAAGGTGGGAATGGAGTTGATGGACGAGAGTCTCCTACGGCTGCTGAGAGAAAAGCGGATCACCGCGGAGGCGGCATATGAAAACGCCGTGAACCGGAAACTGTTCCAGTCGGCCCTGAAAAAAAGGCCGACATCCTGAGAGATGCGCATGGCGCAAACCCTCCGTGATCCCGGACCGTCCCCGTCCCTGCCGGGACCGCCGGGACGGCGGAGGGAATGAACCGAACGACCAGTGGAGGTGGGCAGTGGCAAAGATTGACCAGCTTTTCAGGGAGATGAAGGAATCCGGGGCCAGCGATCTGCACCTGTCCGTCGGCTTCCCCCCGATTCTCCGCCTGAAGGGAGAGATGGTCCGGACGGAGCATCCCGTCCTCACCAACGACAGCCTCACCGAATGGCTATATGAAATCCTGACGCCGCAGCAACGGGAGGAACTGGAGAACAACCGGGATCTGGATTCGGCCTATGAAATTCCCGACGTGGCCCGGTTCCGCTGCAATTTCTTTTACCAGCATCGGGGGATCGCGGCGGTCTTCCGCATCATTCCCACCAAGATCCTCACCATCTCGGACCTGAATCTGCCGGAGGTCCTTTACAAGATCGCCGGCTTCCGCAGGGGCGTGGTGGTGGTGACCGGCCCCACGGGAAGCGGCAAATCAACCACGCTGGCCGCCATCATCGACCATATCAACAAGACGCGGGCCGCACACATCCTTACCATTGAAGACCCCATCGAATTCGTCCATCCCAATATCAAGTGTCTGATCACCCAGCGGGAAGCGGGTCTTCACGCCCACAGCTTTTCCGACGCCCTGCGCGTGGCCACACGCGAGGACCCGGACATCATCCTGGTGGGGGAGATGCGGGACCTGGAGACCATCTCGCTGGCCCTCACCTGCGCCTCGCTGGGCATCCTGGTCTTTGGGACGCTTCACACCAACAGTGCCGCAAAGACCATCGATCGCATCATCGACGCCTTCCCGTCGGACCAGCAAAACCAGGTCAGGTCCATGCTGGGGGACTCGGTACAGGCCATCATCGCCCAGCAGTTGCTGCGCACGAAAGACGGCAAGGGGAGATGCGCGGCCAATGAAATCCTGCTGGGATCTTCCGCCCTGGCCAATATTATCCGTGAGGGGAAGGTCACCCAGATCCCTTCCCTGATCCAGGCGGGGATCACGGAAGGGATGCAGACCATGGACGGCGCCCTGATGAAACTGGTGAAGGAAGACCGGATAACGGCGGAGGCGGCATACGAAAAGGCCATCGACAAGAGCCTTTTCGCCGGCATGATTTCCGGGAAGGACCGGTTACTGGAGGAGGCTTAGAATGGCCATCAAAAAGACCCGAAAACGCGCCGTCGTATACGGAGGCGACGGCTCGAAGACAGACGCATTCTTTTTCCTGCGGCACACGGCCGAAGCGCATTCCGGCAGGGAGTTAATCATTGATGTCCTCAATTCCCACGCCGTCTTCATTTCCGTGGAACAGGCGGACAACGGAGAGATCGTCTTTTTGAACAAGGACAAGATGGTCTATCTGAAACTGGATCGACCCGATCTCCCCGAGAATCTTCCCCCCGGACTGCCGGAAATCCGGGTGCGGATAGAGATGGTCAACGGAACGTCCGTCACGGGTGCCTTTTTCCTGGACATGCCGCCCGAGAGATCGCGGTTGAGCGACTACCTCAATTTCACGCCCCGGTTCATCTATCTCGTCCGGGAAGGCGCCCACCTGATCCTGAACAAGGCCTACATCCGCCTGGTAAGGGAACAAGGGAAGGAATAGGCGGAAACACGCCGTCCGGAGATGCCCCGGAAAACAATGGATTAAAACACCCCCCCCTGTTCATATGGACAGGGGGGGGTTCGTTCCAACAGGGAGGAAACATGCAGGACAGGTTTATTAACAAAATCGCACTGGAAACGGGAATCGATCCCCGAAGCATCAGGTCCGCGGCGGAATTGCTCCGCGACGGGGCAAGCGTACCGTTCATTGCAAGGTACCGAAAGGAGGCCACGGGGTCCCTGGACGAGGTCGCCGTCACGCAGATCCGGGACCGGTTGATCCAGCTCGAGGAACTGGAAAAACGCCGGGAAAGCATCCTGAAATCCCTGAAAGAACGGGATCTCCTGACGGAAGAACTGGAAAAGGGAATCTACTCCGCGGAGACCCTGACCCAGCTGGAAGATCTTTACCTGCCCTTCAGACCCAAACGCCGGACCCGGGCGTCCGTTGCCAGGGAGAAAGGGCTGGAACCCCTTGCCGCGGAGATTTTCCAACAGGAACCGGAGAGGGGTCCACGAAAAGCGGCGGCCGCGTTCGTGGACCCGGAAAAAGGGGTCGAATCCATCGACGCCGCCCTGGCCGGGGCCGGAGATATCATGGCCGAATGGATCAACGAGGACCGGGAAGCCAGAGAGAAGATCCGCCGGCTTTACATGGAAAAGGGGTGTTTCCGGTCAAAGGTGATTGAGGGGAAGGAAACGGAAGCGGCCAAGTACCGGGATTACTTCGACCTGGAAGAGCCTGTGCGCAGCGCGCCGTCTCACCGGATCCTCGCCATGCGCCGGGGGGAACGGGAAGGGTTCCTGGATTTGAGGGTAACCCCCCCGGAAGAGGAGGCCGTTCAAATCCTGGAAAGAATGTTCGTAAAAGGGGACGGTCCGGCCTCAGTGCAGGTGAAGGAAGCGGTGCATGACGCCTACCATCGGCTCCTGTCGGTGTCCATGGAGACGGAAATCCGGCTGGAGACAAAGAAACGGGCCGATGCGGAGGCCATCCGGGTCTTCGCGGACAACCTCCGCGAACTGCTCCTGGCGCCCCCCCTCGGCCGGAAAAACGTGATGGGGATCGATCCGGGACTCAGGACCGGGTGCAAGCTGGCATGCCTGGACCGCCAGGGAAGATTACGCCACACCGAAACCGTTTATCTTTCCGGGTCGGAAAAACAGCGGTCCAACGCCGCGGCGGTGATCCGGGACCTGTGCGGCCGATTTGATATCGAGGCCATCGCCATTGGAAACGGCACAGGCGGGCGGGAAACCGAAGCCTTTGTACGGGGGCTGGATCCGGGACCCGGTGTCAGGATTCTTCTGGTAAACGAAAGCGGAGCCTCCATCTACTCGGCATCGGAGACAGCGAGAAATGAGTTTCCCGGCCTGGACATCACCCTCAGGGGAGCCGTCTCCATCGGAAGACGCCTCATGGACCCCCTGGCGGAACTGGTAAAGATCGAACCCCGATCCATCGGCGTGGGACAGTACCAGCACGACGTCAACCAGCCGGCCCTGAAGCGGCGTCTGGACGACGTGGTGGTCAGTTGCGTCAATGCCGTGGGCGTGGAGGTAAACACCGCCAGCGAACAGCTCCTGGCCTACGTGTCCGGCCTCGGCCCGCAGCTGGCCCGGAATATCATCGCCTGGAGAGACGAGAACGGGGCCTTTTCTTCCAGGGAGGACCTCAGGAAGGTTCCGCGTCTCGGACCGAAGGCCTTCGAGCAGTCGGCCGGGTTCCTGAGGATTCGCGACGGCCGCAATCCGCTGGATTCCAGCGCGGTGCACCCGGAATCCTACGGCATTGTCGAGGCCATGGCGAAAGACCTGGCCTGTTCGGTGAAAGAGCTGATGGCGGAGGCCGGCCTCCGGGAGCGGATCGATCTGGCCCGGTACGTGACCGACCGGGTCGGCATGCCCACGCTGACCGATATCATGGCCGAGCTGGACAGGCCGGGCCGGGATCCCCGGAAAAAATTCGAGGTTCCCGGATTTGCCGAAGGGATAGCGGACATCTCGGATCTCGCACCCGGCATGGCGCTCGACGGCGTGGTGACCAACGTCACCGCATTCGGCGCCTTTGTGGATATCGGCGTGCATCAGGATGGACTCGTGCATATCAGCCAGATTGCGGACCACTTTGTAAAAGACCCGAACCGGGAGGTCCGGGTCAACCAGTGGGTGAAAGTGACGGTCCTGGACGTGGACATGGACCGGAAGCGGATTTCGCTCTCCATGAGGGAACGGGCCGGGAAAAAACCGGGACAGGGCGCCGGGCGACCGGGACGCCAAACCCGGCAGTTCAACAATCCCTTTGCCGAGGCGTTCAGGAGACAATGACCTGAATCGAGGGTCCAACGTTCCGAAATCAGAAAAAGGCTTGACATGCGGCAGTAGGACTGGTTTTTTCTGACGGCAACAGGAGGGATCATCCGGCACAATGGCAAAGAAAAAGACACGGAAACGAAAGGCACCGGGAAAATCGGCGCCCCACATGACCGAGAGCGATCTTTTTGCGGCCCTGGACCTTGCCGTCGAGCACCACCTGAAAGGAAATCTGGACAAGGCGGAAAAACAATACCGACGCATACTGAAATCCTTTCCCGACAACGCAAACGTCTACAACAACCTGGGCATCCTTCTCAGGGACCGGGGCCGGCCGGCCGACGCCGAGGCCTGTTTCCGAAAAGCCATCCAGGCGGCACCGGACGTGGCCGACCTGCACAACAACCTGGGAGTCGTTCTCAAGGCACGGGGGGACATGGAGGCGGCGGTTTCCTGCTTCGAGCGGGCCATGTCCCTCGATCCCCGTATCATGGAGATCCCCAATAACCTGGGGAGTGCACTCAAGGACCTGGGACGCCTGGAGGAGGCGGCTGAATGCTTCCAGCGCGTGATCGACGCCCATCCCGACATGGCCGACGCCCACAACAACCTGGGGGTCATCCTCAAGGAACAGGGAGAGGTGGAGCGGGCCATCGACTCTTTCGCCCGGGCCGTTTCCATCGAACCGAACCACCTGGAGGCCCATAACAACCTCGGAAACGCGTTCAGGGAACAGGGCAGGCATGAAGACGCCATGAACAGCTTCCAGCACGCCATCGACATCAATCCGGGGATACCGGATACGCATAACAATTTCGGAATGCTGCTCAAGGACCTGGGACGCCTGGAGGAGGCGGAGGCGTATTTCAACCAGGCCATCGCCATCAACGCCGAATTCTTCGAGGCATACAACAATCTCGGGGCCCTGTTGAAGGACATGGGCCGGTACGATGAGGCCGCCGACTGTTTCCGGCAGGCCGTTCAGCTCAGGCCGGATGACGTGGATTCCCAGAACAACCTGGGCAACGTGCTCCGGCACCTTGGCAGGGTTGAAGAAGCGATCGCCTGCTACCGCCGGGTCATCGAGATCAACCCGGAGATCCCGGAGGCCCATCACAACCTGGGGACGGCGCTCGAGGGACAAGGGAAAAAGGAAGCGGCCATCGGCGCTTATCAACGGGCCGTCGACCTGAACCCCGCCTTTTCCTCTGCCAGGCACATGCTGGCGGCCCTGACCGGGGAGACGCCCCCTGCCGCGCCCCCCGAATATGTGAGGGACGTCTTCGACGAATATGCCCACACGTTCGACCGGCATCTCACGGAAAAACTGGCGTACCGGACGCCCGAACTGCTCAGATCGGCACTTGAAACCGTAACGGGAAAGGAAATCCGCTTCCGGAACGCCATGGACCTGGGGTGCGGCACGGGCCTGTCCGGTGCCGCCTTCCGGCCGAACTGCGACCGGCTCTCCGGTATCGACCTGTCACCGAACATGATCGAAGCCGCCAGGGAAAAGGAACTCTACGACAGCCTGGAGGTGGGGGATTTTCTGACACTTTTACGGGAAAAAAAGGATCCCTTCGATCTGGTAATCGCGGCGGATGTCCTGGTCTATATCGGGGACCTCGCCCCCGTGTTTCAATCGGTCCGGTCCTGTTTGAACAGAGACGGCTACCTGGTCTTTTCCACGGAAAAGACCGACAGGGAAGGCTATGTCCTGCGCGACACCGGCCGCTACGCCCACAGCCGGGAATACATTGAATCCCTGGCGGAGAGGTCGGGTTTTTCCCTCCTGGCGTGCCGAACCGCGAACATCCGAAAGGACAGGGAGGCGTGGATCGAGGGGAACCTGTTTGTCCTTGGGGCCAAGGCGTAGAGATCAAAAAAAACAGGGACGGTTTCTTTGAACCGGCCCGCCCGAAGGCACCGGAACACAGAGGAGGAAAGACATGCACATTTACTGGCGCGTCATCGAAGAGCTCAAGTTTCTGGGCGAAAACGTCATTCTGAAGGACCCCAGCCTGTCAAGGTGTTACACCCTGTGGCTCAAGAAAAACGCGGAGGCCATCGCCCTGAGTCTCGACACCGTCCCCTCCCCCCTTTTCAGGATCAACGATATTCCGCAATCCCTCAATTAGCCGGGACCCGCCGGTCTGATCCCGGTCTCTCCGCCATAAAAAAACGGCGTCCGGAACTTCCGGATGCCGTTTGGTTTTTCGACTGGTGCCGGAGGTCGGAATCGAACCGACACGGACGCAAGGTCCACTGGATTTTGAGTCCAGCGCGTCTACCAATTTCACCACTCCGGCAACCGTTCAAAATTTTATTATAATGAAAATTTCAGATCGATGTCAATATGATATTGACACGACGCAACCGGCTTTGCTATAGTAAGTTGTTATTGGGGCTGTAGCTCAGATGGGAGAGCGCATGACTGGCAGTCATGAGGTCGTCGGTTCGATCCCGATCAGCTCCACCAATCATTACAAGGGATTAGCTAATTACAGCCAATCCCTTTTTAGCTTTAAGGGCAGTTGATATCTTTGGTAGGATATGTAAAAGGAGGATTTACCATTGAAGTAGTACTGAA
>CAZCVB010000087.1:0-9050 GCA_964501805.1 uncultured Desulfobacteraceae bacterium
GAGGCGTCTGAACCATGACGCATTACCTGTCCTCGGTGAGGGCAGTCGAAAACGCGGTTGGGGTAAAAATTCCGGATGTGGCGCGTATTGTCAGGAATCTCCTGCACGGGGCTCAGTTCCAGCATGACCACATCGTGCATTTTTACCATCTCCATGCCCTGGACTGGGTGGATATCGTCAGTGCGCTCAAGGCCGATCCGAAAAAGACGGCGGCCCTTGCGGACAGCGTGAGTAACGCCCCATGGGGGGGCGTGCCCTATTTCAAGGGCGTTCAGGACCGCCTGAACACCTTTGTGAGCAGCGGACAACTGGGTCCTTTCGCCAACGCGTACTGGGGCCATCCAGCCTATAAACTCCCGGCCGAAGCAAACCTGATGGCGGCCGCTCATTATATCGAGGCCCTCCGCCTGCAGGCCAAGACCCGTCGGCTTCACGCCATCTTCGGTGCCAAGAACCCCCATCTCCAGTCATTCGTGGTGGGCGGCATCACTTCGGTAAAGGATCTCACCCCGGATCGTATCGCCGAGTTCCTCTACATATGGAAGGAAACACAGGATTTCGTCAAAAACGTCTATATCCCGGACATCCTGGCGGTGGCACCATTTTACAAAGAATGGGGCGCCCTGGGGGGCACCACCAATTTCCATGCCTGGGGAGAGCTGCCCCAGTCGGGAGAAGAGCCCGAAAGCCTGTTCATGCCCCGCGGCGTGATCATGAACCGCGACCTCAAGGGGGTCCGGATGGCGGAAGAGCGAAAGGTGACGGAGCATATCACCCATTCGTGGTACAAGGGAGACTGGGCCCGGCACCCGTATAAAGAAGAAACGGCGCCTCAACACGGGGATTATGATCCATCGGGAAAATATTCATGGATCAAGGCACCGCGTTACGAAGGAGAGCCGTGCGAGGTCGGTCCGCTGGCCAGGGTCCTGGTAGCCTATGCCAGGGGACACAAAGAAATTCAGGCCGTCGTCAACAACACCCTGAAGACCCTGAACCTCCCTGTAACGGCGCTCTTTTCCACCCTGGGCAGGACCGCGGCCCGCGCCCTTGAAACCCTCGTCATCGGTAATGCCATGGAAGGCTGGATCATGGAACTGGTGGAAAGACTCAAGGGCGGCGACAACAAGACTTACCAGCCATGGGAAATGCCCAAAAACGCCATGGGAGTAGGTCTCAACGACGTTGCCAGGGGTTCGCTGGCCCACTGGATCGAAATCGAGGACAGGAAGATCAAAAACTACCAGCAGGTGGTGCCTTCCACCTGGAATCTGGGCCCCCGGTGCAAGAATGGAAAGCTGGGACCGGTTGAGGAATCCCTTATCGGAACGCCGGTGGCCGACCCCCAAAAACCCCTGGAGGTCCTCAGGACGGTCCATTCCTTTGACCCGTGTATCGCCTGCGCCGTTCATGTGATCGACCCGGATTCCAACGAGGTTTACAAAGTCCGGGTTCTCTAAGCCGGACCGGACGAATCAAAAGCCCCCGGGACCGTCTTTTCGGTTATTATCGGGGGGCGATTTTCTTTACCGGCCTTTCCGGCCGCCGGCAAGGAATTGCAAGGGGTCTTAAAACCGAACATGGATGCACCGCACATCATGATCCTGGGGGTCGGAAACCTTCTCCTGACGGACGAAGGCGTGGGAATTCACGTGGTGAAGGCCCTGGAAGAGGACTTCACCTTTTCACAAAACGTTTCCATATATGACGGCGGTGTCCTGGGAATCAACCTCCTGGGAATCATCTCCGAAGCCGACCATCTGGTAGTTGTGGACGCCGTCCGGAACGGCGGGACACCGGGAGACCTGTACCGCATTGAAGGAGACGACGTTCCCAGGCGGATCCTTGCGAAGAATTCGCTCCACGAGGTGGACCTTCTGGAGGCGCTGACCCTGTGCCAGGCACTGGACCGGGAGCCGAAGACGGTGATCATCGGGGTGGAACCGCAGGATATCGACACGGTGGACATCGAACCCTCCCCGCCCATCCGCGAGCGGACCCGGGACCTCCTGGATATGGTACTCGAGGAGATTACCCGCCTGGGAGGGCATTACAGCCGAAAGGAGTGCGAGAGCCCATGTGCTTAGCCATCCCGGCCAGGATCATCGATATCCGGAACGACATGGGAACCATCGACATGGACGGCGCCCAAAGAGATGTCAGCCTTTTGCTTCTCGAAGACGCGGAAGTGGGCGATTACGTATACGTCCATGCGGGCTTCGCCATCCACAAGATCGATGAGGCGGAGGCCCTGGCCTCGCTGGCCGTGCTGCGTCAAATGGCCGCATCCATGGATGAAGAGATCTCGTAACCGAGGATATTTCCTTGACACGCTCCTGAATTTCTTTCTAAAATGATATCCGTTGTCCGTAAACAACAGGTAAATCAGACGGAAACGCCAATCCAGCAAGGAGAAAGGAGGTGAGACTGCGAATGCGAAACAGGACATTGGGTCTTTTGATCGTGCTTTTAACGGGAATGATGTTCCTCGCGGCCGGAATCCTGGTCGCCGCGGACGTGCCCGATCAGATCCTGATCGAAAACCAGGGGTACAAAAAAAACAAGAAGGGCCCCGTCAAATTCACCCACAAAAAGCACCACGAGGCATATAAACTCGCCTGCACCGAATGTCACCATCATTATGTGAACGGCAAGAATGTCTGGAAACAGGGCGACCCGGTAAAGAAGTGCAACGCGTGCCATGATCCCCTGAAAAAGAAGGGAAAGGCGCCCAAGCTTCAGAACGCCTTTCACAAAAACTGCAAAAGCTGCCACAAGAAGATGACAAAGGCCGGCAAAAAAAGCGGACCTTTCAAAAAATGCAACCAGTGTCACGAAAAGAAGAAAAAATCCTGATAACCCTATCCTGAAAAGGTATTTTCTCCATGTTCAAAACGCCGCGTTTTTACTAAACGCGGCGTTTTCTTGACCGCCCATCGGCACCGCTCCTTTTTCATGTCGTTGCCGACGGATTCCCGGAAAACAAACAAAAAAACGCCGTCCACCGGAAACCCGAATGGACGGCGTTTTTCTGAAACGATTCGGAAATCAAGCTATACTTCTGTGACGGTGATGGCCTCTGTTTCGCAGACCTCCACGCAACTTTCACACCCCAGGCATTCGTCGGCATTCACGGGAACGGATTTTCCGTCCTGGATTTCGTACACGTCCACAGGACAAACTTCAACGCATTCCTCGCATCCTTCACATTTATCCTGGTCGACTTCCACTTCATATCCCATCTGTCCTAACCTCCTGAATAATATATGATAATACGATGCTACATCCCAAAGATCTTTTCCTGCCGCCACACGGAATCAGGGCCGTACTTAACAGAGTAAACCCGCCCTGTCAAGCATTTTATGGCACCCGCCGATCCCCGCCATCGTCAACGGATGCCCGCGGTTCCGCTTGAAATATCAACGGATTCCCGATATGCCATCATGCATCGGCCGAAAAGACAATGACCGATCAGGCCCCCACCTCTTCTTTCACCGAGATGGCGATCTTGAAAAGAACAGTCAACACGAAGAAACCGGTAGCCCAGACGCCCAGCGCAATGAGGGCCTCCGGAAGGGTGGGCCAGTACTCGAAGACACGGTCAAAGGGATTGGGGATAAACCCTCCGATCACGAGCCCCAGCCCCTTGTCGATCCACGTAGCAATGATCACCAGGGCGCAGGCCACGGCAAGGGTATCCACCTTTCGGCGGGTCGACGGCACGATCAGAAGGATCAGTGCAATCACCGTCACCACGGCAAAGGCCCACATCCAGGGCACGAGCCGCCCGTGCCCCTCAAGTCCCATGAAGAGATAGACGAGCGTGTGCATGTGCCCGGGAATCTGGCTGTAAAAGGCGGTGAAGAACTCGAGAAGCATGAAGAATATGTTGAGGATGAACGCATATGCAACGATGCCGCCCAGGGTCCGGATCTGCTCTTTCCCTGGATCAAAGGAGGTATATTTTCTCACGATGAGGCAAAGCAGGACCAGCAGGGCGGGTCCGGAGCAGAAGGCCGATGCCAGAAAACGGGGGGCCATGATGGCCGTCAGCCAGAAGTGCCGGCCCGGCAGTCCCGCGTAGAGGAACGCCGTAACCGTATGAATGCTGAAGGCCCACGGGATGGAGATATAGATCAGGACCTTCACCCACGTGGCATAATGGATCCCTTTCCGTTCCGCGGCCACCACGTTCCATCCGATCAGGAGATTCAGGAAAAGGTAGCCGTTCAGGACGACCATATCCCAGAACAGGATGGAATTGGGATGGGGATACAGGATCACATTCATGAGCCGGGGGAGTTTCCCGAGATCCACCATGATAAACAACAGGCACATGATGACGGCGGCAATGGCGAGGAATTCGCCCAGCACGGTGATCCGTCCGAAGGCCTTGTAATCATGAAGGTAACACGGCAACGCCACCATCACCCCGCCGGCGGCAATCCCCACAAGATAGGTAAACTGGGAGATGTAAAGCCCCCATGACACATCCCGGCTCATGCCGGTGACCCGCAGGCCGACTTTCAACTGGTAAAGAAAGAGGGCCAGCCCGATTGTCATGAGAACCAGCAGGAAGATGAGCCATCCCCAGTATCCCTTACCTCCCTTTAATGCCCTGTCAAGCATATTCACCTCACAAATTATATGATATAAAACACGTTGGGACTTGTCCCCAGTTCCGGTTTACGCCGAATGGTAAACTGTTTCCGGAGGGTTTTCCGTACGTTTGAATCGGGATCGGCCAGGTCCCCGAAAATCAGGACATCCTTTTTCATCCTGTTGGCGGTCTCCACGCATAACGGCAACTCCCCCCTGGCCAGGCGCTCGTCGCAGAAGGTACACTTCTCCACCACTCCCTTTGTCCGGGTGGGAAACTCCGGGTTCGTCGGAAAACCGGGGTTCAAGGCCTTTGGGGCCTTTCGGGGGTCTCCCCAATTGAAGCTCCTGGAACCATAGGGACAACCGGCCATACAGAATCGGCACCCGATGCACCGGTGCCAGTCCATCATCACGATGCCGTCTTCCCTCTGCCATGTAGCGCCCGTGGGACACACCCGGCAGCACGGGGGGTTGGAGCAGTGGTTGCAGAGCAGAAGGAAACTTTTTTCCCTGGTGTCGTCATCGGCGTATTCGTTCTCCTGATCGGGGAAGGCGTGTTCATACACCTCCTGCCACATCCATTTTATTTCCACCTTGGGATTGCCGAATTGGGGGACGTTGTGGATACGATGGCATGCCCTGGCGCACGCGTCCATGATCTCATCGGTGATTCGCCGCATATCGATGATCATGGCCCACCGTTTCCCCTTCATAATGGGAACCGCCGCTTCGAGATCACCGGGTGCAAGCAGCTCGAAAGCGGCCTTTCCTCCCGCCCCCAGAAGAGCGGAAAGCCCGGCGATTTTCAAAAATTCTCTTCTGTCAACACCCATTACTTCTTCTCCTCCGGCTCGATGTGACAATCCCAGCAATAAGGATCCACATCCATGTAATTATGGCACTGGTCGCAAAACTTGGACTTGTTGGAATGGCAATCCAGGCACGTCATCTGAAGGCTCTTGTAATAGACCTTTCCATCGGCGCCCGTCATGTAGCGCTTCCCGTCACGGACGACCGTCTGCCGCCACTCATCCAGCAGGTGCATATGCCGGGACCTCATGTAAGCGGTATCCATGACACAGGCCTTCGCCTCCTTTGCCTTTTCCGTCAACTGCGGCTCCGGCGGCTTGGCGGCCTTCCCCGCATCGTAGATGAAAGGAGACATGAAAAAGGCCAGGCAGACAATCAGGCCGACGATTATTTTACCACCATCATACATCCTCTTCGTCCTCCATCCCCGGCAGGGGCTCGCCACGCAGGTTCACGGTTCGCTTCTTTTCTCCTTCAAACACCAGGGCGTTCCCCACCAGCTCATGGACCCCGGTGACATCCACGCCCGGCACCCAGTAATCCAGCAACGTCGGGAAAACGGCACGGTCGATGGCGCAGATGCAGGAAAGCATGTTCACCCCGTATTTCTCATGGACATGTTTGACCGCGTTGGCCCGGGGCAGCCCGCCCCGCATCCGCAGCTCCATGTTCTCCCCGGCGTTGAGACCCGCGCCGCTGCCGCAGCAGAAGGTCTGTTCCCGGATGGTATTGGGCGGCATCTCATAAAAATGGTTGCATACGTTCTTGATCACGTACCGGGGCTCCTCGAAAAAACCCATCCCCCTCGCGGGGTTGCAGGAATCGTGGAATGTCACCTTCAGGTTGTCGTTCCGGCTCTTGTCCAGCTTCAGCTTGTTGTTCCGTATCAAATCGGCCGTGAATTCAACGATATGAACCATTTTCGTTGTCCTGGAATTCTCGAACCGGGTGCCCGTGATGGGGGAAACCGGCTCCTCAAGGTGATCCGGAGGGCCGTTGAAGGTGTCCATGTACTGGTTCAGGACCCGCCACATGTGGCCGCACTCCCCGCCCAGGATCCATTTAACGCCCAGGCGTTTGGACTCCGCATACATCTTGGCGTTGAGCCGCTTGGCCATTTCGTGGGAGGTAAAATAGCCGAAATTTCCGCCCTCGGACGCATAGGTGCTCCAGGTGATATCCAGACCCATCTCTTTCAGATAATAAAAGAGCATAAGATATCCCATGGCCGTGTAGGTTCCCGGATCGGCGAACACATCGCCTGAAGGGGTGATAAAGAGGATCTCGGCCCCTTTCCGGTTAAAATCGGGCTCCATGCGGATACCGGTGATGTCCTCGATCTCGTCCGTGAAAAACTCCAGCATGTCCTTGTAGGCGTGCGGCTGGATCCCCAGGTGATTACCCGTGCGGTAGCAGTTCGCCACCGGCGCGGCGATCCAATCCGTATTGAGGCCCAGGAGGTTGGTCAGTTCTCTTCCGAAAATCGTGATTTCGGCGGTATCGATCCCGTAAGGACAGAAAAGAGAACACCGGCGGCACTCGGTGCACTGATAGAGATAATACCACCATTCCTTCAGGACATCCTCGTCCAGGTCCCTGGCCCCCGCGAATTTTCCCAGGAGTTTCCCGCCCGTGGTAAAGTATTTCCGGTACACCGAGCGCAGCAGCTCCGCCCTCAGGACCGGCATATTTTTGGGATCACCGGACCCGATAAAAAAGTGGCACTTGTCCGCGCAGGCCCCGCACCGAACGCAGATATCCATGAAGAGCTTCACGGAACGGAACCGGTCCAGCCGCTCCTTGAAGCCGTCCCGGATGATCTCTTTCCAGTTTTCCGGCAACTGCCAGTCGTCGTCGGTGGGATTCCATTCTTTGGGGAAAGGCATGTCCACCGTCTCAAGGTTCTTCGGCTTGCTGCCATAGCAATAGATTCCCGGCTTGATCTCCACGGGCTCGTTCATCCAGCCTTTCATCACGGGAGGCTGGTGGTCAATCCTCGCGGTGTCTTCGGGTTTAGGCGTGTCTGCCATGGTTACTCCTTTTCTTCTGTTGTATCTTCCGCTGTTGTTTCAAGCCCCTTTTCAACCGGAAGGCCGGCCTCGATCATGGCTTCCCTGAAATCGTCCTCGTATTCCTCGTAGGTATGGACCTTTACAGGATAATTCCACGGGTTGACATGCCTGACGAACCGGCTGTTGTTGGACAGATTCCGGGTCGGGCTCAGGAAAACGCCCATGAAATGCATCAGCTTGCTGAACGGGAAATAGGCGATCAAAACGCACAGGATAAAGAGGTGGATGAAGAAAATCACCCCGATCCCCTCCGGGACCACGGGGCTGAATTTGAAAAGACCGATGGCCAGCTGCTTGACCGCGGTGATGTCCACGCGGATGAAATAGCGCATCAGGATACCGGTCGTGCCCAGCGCCAGCAGTAAAAAAAGCGGGAAATAATCCGCGGGCAGAGAGATGTATCGGGTCTGGGGGATATAAATTCTTCTCAGAAAAAGATAGGTCAGCGCCAGCATCATGAGCATATCGGTGAGAAAGACCTCGGGCACGTTGAGACCGGCGATGGGAAGTACGCCCATTTCCATGAATCCGTCCAGGCTCTCCAGCAGATGAATGAATCCCGGCACCGGATCCATGAAAAAACGGAAGTGCCTGAGAAAGATCACCAGAAAAGACCAGTGAAAGACCAGGGCCGCCAGCCAGAGCCACTTTTCCCATTCATAATCGATTTTGGGCGCGCCGTCGCGCAAGCGGTATTCCAGGCGGGTGTTCCTGAAAAGGGACCGGAACAGGAGAACCTCAAAAAGCATCCTCACAATCACGCCGCCCACGCCCTTGGGGTTGTCGACCCGGCTCCGGCTGATCCACGGGAAAGACCATTCCTGGCCCGCCGTGGTCGGGATGCGGAAGGGGACCGGGGACCGGGCCCAATCCACCACACGGACCACCACCCCCACGAAAAAGGTGATCATGGCCGCATAAGGGACCACGATCCCGAAAAATGTCCTCAGATCCAGCGCCCCCACGCCGATCCAGGGAATCAAGACAATCATAGAAACTGCGACGCCCGCAAAGAGAATGCTGATAATGAAGTTCATAAAGCACTACCTCTCTTCATGATAGACACGATATTGTTGAGACCCGTGAAAACGCCCCGGCGCGCCGGTTAAAAGGGATCCCGGCCTTCCCTTCCCTCGCCGGACCGGGACGCCGGATCCGGTAAAACGGGGCACGACCTCAAAGGTCTCCCGGGGTTTCCGCAGGGACCTCCTTCGCCAGCAGATTCGCCCTTTCCAGCAGCCTGCCGACCTGGTTTCGCGTTTCATTGACACGTAAATCATAGAGCTTCTGGCGGCATTCCGAGTAGACGTCAAAGGCCAGAAGCGCCATGTCGTCGATCCGGTCGTCCAGGGCGCGCATTTCGGCCGAGCGCCCGGCCGCGGGATCCTTTTTTTCCACCACGTCCTTTATAACCCGTTTCAGGCGGAGGACAAAGGCCACTGCATGGGAAGGCTTGAATTCCTGGACAGCCCGGATCCGGATGATGTGGTCGAGGGAGGCCCGGATTTTCTCCTGATCGCGCCCCTTCACCACCTCGTCAAAGAGGATCTCGACATCCTTTGACAG
>CAZCVB010000088.1:0-3868 GCA_964501805.1 uncultured Desulfobacteraceae bacterium
GGGGCCTGCGGCCGGCTGGTGTCCGCCGCGAACCGTGCCGGTGGGAAAGACAATATCACGACGCTGATCATCTCCATCCTTCCCGCTTCCGCGTAAGGACTTCCGGGGTCCGCCCGCGGCATGCCGCACGGGAATTCCATGAACGGAAGGATGCGTCGGTCGGGCCTCCACGGAGGATCCGGAAAGGAAGGGTGTCACTGTATCATGCGCATGTCGTCCGCTATTGACATCATCATGACCCTTGCGGCCCGGGAGGCCGTTGCCGCGGAGTTCGGAGAGATTCGACCCGAGCACCTGCTGGCCGGCATCCTGAAATTTTCGGAAGTGGACCCTGCCGCGGCGGAGGGCCTTTTCCGGGGTGCCGGCCACGCCCCCGGGGAGGACCTGTCCGTCCTGTCGAAGGTCCTGCGGGAGCGGGGAATCGATCCCGCCCGGCTGCGGCGGGAACTGCGGGCCGCCCTGGGAAAGGGCGGCATGCCCTTTAAGGGCGGCGTCCTCCACCGCTCCCCGGAGACCCGGCGTCTTTTCAGCATGGCGCGGGAACTGGCGGCGCGGGAGGGGGCGGATATTCTCTCTCCCGCCCATCTCCTCCGGGCCGCGCTGGAGCGGCCCACGCGCCTCATGGCCGGTCTTCCCGGAATGAAACCCGAAGGCCGGGAGGAACCCCCGTCCCCGAGGGATGAAGCGGCGCCGGAGGCATCCCCGGACGCCGGGGATTTTTCCGCCATGGGCATGGGCGAACTGACCCGCGTGCTCAAGGATCTCAGGACCCGGCTCCTGGACGCGGTTTTCGGGCAGGATCATGCGATCCACGCCTTTGTGGAAGGATTGTTCAGCGCGGAGGTGGTGGCGGCCTCGGACGAGGAACGTCGGCAGCCGAAAGGGATTTTTCTTTTCGCGGGTCCTCCGGGAGTGGGCAAGACGTTCCTGGCGGAAACCGCGGCCGGGATCCTGGGGCGGCCGTTTCAGCGGTTCGACATGAGCGGTTACAGCGATCCCCAGGTGGGGGTACACCTGCTGGCCGGGGTCCAGAGGAGTTATCAGTCCGCGCACCCGGGGGAGCTCACGGGATTCGTGAAAAAGCACCCCCGCTCCATCCTCCTGTTCGACGAGATCGAAAAGGCCCACCTGAACGTGATCCACCTGTTTCTCCAGATTCTCGACCACGGCACCCTGGAGGACCAGTTCACGGAAGAGGACGTTTCTTTCCGGGACACCCTCATCATCTTTACGACGAACGCGGGAAAGCGCCTGTACGATGATCCCAATTCTTCCGGCGTTCATCCGGCCAGCGGGAATTTTCAGCGGAAAACCATCCTCGGCGCCCTGGAGGCGGAGACGGATCCCCGGACCGGGCGGCCTTTTTTCCCCCAGGCCATCGTCTCCCGCCTGGCCACGGGCTATCCCCTGATGTTCAACCACCTGGGCATCGCCCAGCTGGAGCGCATCGCGGCCGCCGAACTGGACCGCATGGCCGGGCTGATGAAACACCAGTACGGAAAGGAGATCCGGTTCGGGACCCTGGTTCCGCTCTGCCTGGTGCTCCGGGAGGGCCCGGGCGCCGACGCGCGGGCGGTCCGGTCGCGGGCGGCCTCGTTCGTCAAGTCGGAGATGTTCAACGTCTCGCGGCTCCTGGATCCGGAAAATTTCGATGCGGTGATGGGGGATATCGATTGCCTTGTTTTTGACGTGGACCCGCTCGATACCGCCGGCCGGGAAGTGAAAGACCTCCTGCAGCCGGTTTCGGCCCCGAGCGTCCTGCTCATCGCGGACCCCCTTCCGGACCTCGCGGGGCGGGAAACGGAAGCAGGGGTGGCCTTCCTCCCGGCCGGGGACGCGGGGGACGCACTCCGGATGCTCGAGTCGGAGGCGATCGACATGGTCCTTCTGGACCTCTGGATGGGAGATGCCGCGACAGGCGGGACCCTGTACCGGTTCGACCATGTGCCGGGCGCGGCGAGGGCGGTGAGAAAGGGACGGGAACTGCTCCGTGAGATACATGAGAAACACCCGGAAATCCCCTGCTACATTCTCTCCTCCGCCGGGAAGGCCGGCGGGACCCTGTCCGTGGACGACGAGCTCTTCCTGGCGTGTGTCCGGTCCGGCGGGGCCAGGGGGGTCGTTGACGCCGGGTTCCTGGCCGCGGACGCCGGGACACCGGAATTCTCCGCGGGCATGGCCGAAATCCGGAAAACGGCGGAGGGCATCCGGCGGGAGCGGCGCGCGGCGGAACTGGCGGCCCGTCGGAAGGCCCTGGCCTTTGACACGGCCCCGCGGATCGCGAGAGGGGAACGGCGTATCGACATCCGCCTGAGGAACTTCCGCCTGTCCGACGCCGTGGCCGCCGAGGACGTCCGGGAGACCCTTCGGGACGTGGAACGGCCGTCCGTCCGGTTTTCGGATGTCTTCGGCGCGGACGCGGCCAAGGCGGAACTGGCCCATATCGTCCGGTGGATGAAGGACCCGGGGCGGTTCTCGGCCATGGGCGTGCGCCCGCCCCGGGGGATCCTGCTCTACGGCGCTCCCGGGACGGGGAAGACCCTGCTGGCGCGGGCGCTGGCCGGAGAATGTGATGTCACCTTCGTGGTGGCCTCCGCCACCGGCTTCGTGACCCGCTACGTGGGCAGCGGTCCGGAGAACGTGCGCAGGGTGTTCCTCCGGGCCCGCCGGTACGCCCCTTCCATCCTTTTCATCGATGAAATAGACGCGGTGGGAAAAAAGCGGGGGAGGGGAAGCCATCAGGCCTATGACGAGACCCTTAACGCCATCCTGACCGAGATGGACGGGTTCGAGACGTCCCGCCGCCGGCCGGTGGTGGTGATCGCCGCCACCAACCTGGTCTCTCAACTGGATGACGCCCTGCGCCGGCGGTTCGACCGGGAGATCGAAGTGGACCGGCCCGACCGCGCGGCACGGGCCGCGTTCCTTTCCGACCGGCTCCGGAAACGGGACGGATGGGACGTCTCCTCCCGCGTGACGGAACGCCTGGCCGGGCAGTCCGCCGGCATGACCATCGCGGAGCTGGACCGGGTGGTGGCGCTGGCGGGGCGGATGGCCTCGGCCGGGAGCGGCGTGGTATCGGACGCGGTCATGGAGGAGGCCTTCGAACGCATGCGCATGGGGGAGATCCGGGGACCTTCCGATCCCGACACCCTCCTTCGGGTGGCCCGGCACGAGGCGGGCCATTGCCTGGTGGGCTGGCTTCTGGGTGAACGGCCGGTCCAGGTCTCCATCGTGGCCCGGGGCGGCGCCGGCGGGTTCGTGGAACGGGAGGCGGAGGAAGAGCGGACCCTGTACCGCAAGCCGGAACTGGAAGGGCTGATCCGGCAGGCCATGGCGGGCCGGGCCGCGGAGATCCTCTATTACGGGGACGAGGACGGGCTTTCAACCGGGGCCGCCGCCGATTTGAGGAGCGCCACCCGGTACGCGGAACGCATGGTGCGGGATTACGGCATGGGCGAGGGCGTCGGGCAGGTGTTCATCGATCCCGGGCGGCTTTCGGACGGCCCCCTGGCCATCCGGGTGATGACGGCCGCCGGGAAGATCATCGGGGAACAGATGGATCGCGCGGTCGCGGAACTCCGGAGCCGCCGGGAGGTGCTGGACCGCCTGGTTGCCGCCCTGATGGAGAAAAACCGCCTCACGCGGGAGGAACTGGAAATTATCCTGGAACCCCTGTAACGGGACCGGACCGCATCCCGTGAGAAAAAGCGGTTGACAGGGGTTGCCCGGATGCAGGATATAAGCGGCCAGTTTGGGTTTATCAAATCTCTGCGGGAGGAAAGATCCGATATGACGCTCTGCCTATACAATACCGCCGCCCGGAAAAAGGAGACGTTTCGGCCACTGGAAGAAGGGAAGGCGGGAA
>CAZCVB010000088.1:3968-8983 GCA_964501805.1 uncultured Desulfobacteraceae bacterium
ACCGCCGCCCGGAAAAAGGAGACGTTTCGGCCACTGGAAGAAGGGAAGGCGGGAATCTATGTCTGCGGGGTGACCGTTTATGATCTCTGTCACATCGGTCACGCCCGGTCCGCCATCGTGTTCGACGTGCTGACCCGGTATCTCCGGGCAAAGGGGTTCGAGGTCACCTATGTCCGCAATTTTACCGACGTGGACGACAAGATCATCCAGCGCGCCAATGAACAGGGAAAAGAGACGGCAGCGCTGGCGCAGGAATACATCGACGCCTTCTACGAAGACATGGGGCGGCTTTCGGTCCTCAAGGCCGACCATGAACCCAGGGCCACGGAACACATCGACGGCATGATCCGGATGATCTCGGCGCTCCTGGAACGCGGATACGCCTACGTCGTGGGATCGGACGTCTTCTTCTCGGTTTCGGATTTTCCGGATTATGGAAAGCTCTCCGGGCGGAAGCTGGAGGACATGCAGGCGGGCCGCCGGATCGCGGTGGACGAAAAAAAGCGCCACCCCATGGATTTTGTCCTGTGGAAAGGGACCAAGCCGGGGGAACCCCGCTGGGACAGCCCCTGGGGACCGGGCCGGCCGGGATGGCACCTGGAGTGTTCGGTGATGAGCAATCATTACCTCGGGCCTTCTTTCGACATCCATGGCGGCGGCAGGGATCTCCTTTTCCCGCATCACGAAAACGAGCGGGCCCAGTCCATCGGGGCCAACGGCGGCACCTTCGCCCGGTACTGGGTCCACAACGGGTTCGTTACCGTGGAATCGGAAAAGATGTCCAAGTCCCTGGGAAATTTTCTCACCATCCGGGACGCCCTCAAGACCTACCATCCCGAGGTCCTCCGCCTCTTCCTCCTGTCCAAGCACTACCGGAGCCCGCTCGATTTTTCCGGGACCGCGGTCCGGGGTCTTCAGAGCGGCGTGGTCCGCATCTACCGGACCCTGAAGCGTGCCGGGGAACTGGCCGGGCCGGCGGAAGAGACGGCGCCGGAAGGGGCCTTTCTTTCCGGGTCCGTTCCGGAAGGATTTCTGTCCCGGTTCGCGGCGGCCATGGACGACGATCTCAACACGGCGGCGGCCGTGGGTCTCCTGTTCGAAAAGGTCCGGGAGATGAACCGGGGCATGGACGCGGCGGGAACCGCCATGGATGACGCGGCCCGGGCGGATCTCCGGGAGGATCGGCGGCAGCTGCTCCTGGCCGGGCGGGTCCTGGGCCTGCTGCGGGAGGCGCCGGACCGGATCCTCGAGGAAATCTCCGGCCGTGGAGAGGACATCGATCCCTCGGAGGTGGAGCGCCTGGTGCGGGAACGGAGCGAGGCCAGGGCCCGGAAGGACTGGGCCGGTGCGGACGCCATCCGGGAGAAACTGAGCGGCATGGGCGTGGTCCTGGAGGATGGTCCCAACGGCACCACCTGGCGGTTCGGGGCGTAACCCGCCATCCCGGGATCACCTGAGGATCGGGACATGTTCAAACTGGTGACAGACCTGTCCCCCTGCGGGGATCAGCCCGGGGCCATCCGGGCCCTGGTGGAGGGGATTGAAAAGGGGCTGGAACACCAGGTCCTCCTGGGGGTCACTGGTTCCGGCAAGACCTTCACCATGGCGAACGTCATCGCCCGGGTCCGGAAGCCGACCCTGGTCATGGCGCCCAACAAGACGCTGGCGGCCCAGTTGTACGGGGAACTGAGGGGCCTTTTTCCCGAAAACGCGGTGGAGTACTTCGTCAGCTACTACGACTACTACCAGCCGGAAGCCTACATCCCCCAGACGGACACCTACATCCAGAAAGACTCCCACATCAACGAGCAGATCGACAAGATGCGGCACTCCGCCACGCGCTCCCTGCTGGACCGTGACGACGTGATCATCGTGGCCAGCGTCTCCTGCATCTACGGGCTGGGATCCCCCGAGGCCTATCACGACATGCTCCTGTACGTGGAGAGGGACCGGCCCCTGTCCAGGGAAGACGCGGTGAAAAAGCTGGTGGAGATCCAGTACGAGCGCGGGGAGATCGATTTCTACCGGGGCCGTTTCCGGGTCCGGGGCGACGTGCTGGACATCTACCCCGTCCACCAGGAGGACCGGGCCGTCCGCATCGGGTTTTTCGGGGACGTGGTGGAGGAGATCCGGGAGATCGATCCCCTGACCGGGAGAGTCCTCCGGGAACTGGGCCGGGTCACCATCTATCCGGCCACCCATTACGTGACCACCGTGGAGATCCGGGAGCGGGCCGTCCGCCGGATCCGGGAGGAACTGCACGAACGGATCGCATACTTCCGGTCCCGGGACATGCTGATCGAGGCCCAGCGGATCGAGGAACGGACCCTCTTCGACCTGGAGATGATGCTGGAAATGGGATACTGCCACGGTATCGAGAATTATTCCAGGCACCTGACGGGCCGGGCCCCCGGGGAACCGCCCCCCACCCTGCTCGACTATTTTCCCCGGGACTTCCTGGTGATCATCGATGAAAGCCATATCACCATTCCCCAGCTCAACGGCATGTACCGGGGGGACCGGTCGCGCAAGGAGACCCTGACCCGGTACGGGTTCCGGCTTCCGTCGGCACTGGACAACCGGCCTCTCACATTCGAGGAGTTCGAGGAGCGGGTGCGGCAGGTCATTTATCTCTCGGCCACGCCGGGACCCTATGAACTGGAAAGGGCCGGCCGGATCGCGGAACAGATCATCCGGCCCACCGGCCTTACCGATCCCGAGATCATCGTGCGTCCGGCCGCGAACCAGGTGGACGACCTCCTGGGCCGGATCCGGGAGCGGGTGGCGCGAAACGAGCGGGTCCTGGTCACCACGCTCACCAAGAACATGGCCGAGGACCTGACGGAGTACTATGCCGACCTGGGAATCCGGGTCCGGTATATGCACTCGGACATCAAGACCATCGAACGGATGGAGATCATCCGGGACCTCAGGCTGGGGGCCTTTGACGTGCTGGTGGGCATCAACCTGCTGCGGGAGGGGCTGGACCTGCCGGAGGTCTCCCTGGTGGCGGTCCTGGACGCGGACAAGGAAGGGTTCCTGCGGTCCGAGAGGTCGCTGATCCAGACCAGCGGCCGGGCCGCGAGGAACGTCCACGGGACCGTGATCTTCTACGCGGACCGGATCACCGGGTCCATGGAAAGGGCCATCAGCGAAAGCGCGCGGCGGCGTAAGCTCCAGATGGAATACAACCGTGCGCACCATATCACCCCGGAGTCCATCCGGAAGAACATCGATGACGTCCTGGGCTCCATGTACGAAGCGGACTACGTGACCGTCCCGACGGCGGCGGAAGCGGCGTCCGGGTACATGAGCGAAGAGAAGGTGACGGAAACGATCCGGGACCTGACGGAAAAGATGAAGGCGGCGGCGGCCGACCTGGCCTTTGAGGACGCGGCCGCCCTGAGGGACCGGATCCGCGCGCTGGAGGATCGGTTTTTCGAGACCCTGACCCGCGCGTGATCCCTCAGCCGGCCAGTTCCCTGACGGTTTTTTCCAGGGATTCCATGTCCTCCACGTTCAGGCTGGGGATGGAGGGATCGATATCCCGGATCATGTTGCGGAGGACCTTCTTGGGCCCCACTTCAATAAAGAGGTCGCAGCCGTTTCGGACCATCTTTTCCACGGATCCCCGCCAGTTGACCACCTTGTACATCTGCTCGTAGAGATCTTTTTTGATATGGTTCGGATCCACGACGGCGTCCGTGGAGACATTGGCGATCACCGGCACCCGGCCGATGCGGAAAGGCGTCCTGTTCAGCTCTTTTCTCAGCTTCCTGGCGGCGGGTCTCATGATGGGGGTGTGAAACGGACCCTCCACCTTCAGTATCGTGCCGATCTTCCGTTCTTTCTTGAGTTCCTTGGAGAGTTCGGTCAGGTTCTTCTTGGCGCCGCCCACCACGATCTGTTTCAGGGTGTTGTTGAGGGCGATGTAGAGCTCGAATTCCTTGCACAGGGAACAGACCTTATCGTAATCGAGTCCCTTTTTCTTGTCCACGATGGCCATCAGGCCGGCGCCCGGGTAGGCCTTTCCGGATTCGGTCATGAAGACGGCCCGTTTTTTCACCAGTTCCAGGCATTCCTTGAACGGGATGGCCCCGGATACCAGGAGAGCGGTGTATTCCCCCAGGCTGTGACCCGCCATGAGCGGGAAGGAGATTTCCATCTCCCGTTTTTTGAGCGTGTCCGCCAGGACCCGGTAACAGGCGTAGCCGGTGATGAGCACGGCGGGCTGCGTGTAAACCGTCTTGTTGAGATCGCCGCGGTGCATGATCTTTTTCCCGATATGGGGTTTTTTGAAACACTGCTCGGCGAGATCATATCCCAGTATCCCGCTGGCCCGGTCATAGATCTCCCGGACAAAGGAAAACTGGTCGTGGAATTCCTTTCCCATGCCCACGTACTGCGATCCCTGCCCCGGAAAAACCAGGGCGATATTTTTGTATTTCATGTGTTTTTCCGATCCTCGTTGAATAGGGTGAACCCGTCCGTGAAAGCGGCCCGGGCGGGACATGATCCGTCCGGGATGTTTCCGCTGATTGAGGAAATCACATTAGAGAATTCTCCATGTCGTGTCAAGCCGTCCGGTTCGCCGGGAATCGGGCCCCCTGCGGCGGACCGGGAATCTTTAAAATTTCCCCGGGCCGCGGAAACAAATCCATCCCTTTGACTTTCAGCTCCCGGATAACATGTCGGAAGAGAGCTGTATGGCCGTTTCAAAAATGTAAAAGGAACCAGAAAATTAAGTCTGTCTCAGACATTGTGTAACAGCTCGATATTTAGGGGAAGCACAGTGAATCTACCACCGGGGTAGGAGGGCTTTTCTTCCGCTCCGGGCCTCCGGGCTGGTCCCTTCTACGGACTTACTTCCGGGGGAGTTTTGCCCCCTCCGCGTTCCCGGTCCTCAGGAAAAAGCGCCCTGAGGACCGGGCCGCGGCTTCCCCCGGAACTAAGTCCGGAAGAGACGGCGCCCTCTCGACAGTCGCGTCAGAAAAACCCTCCTACCCCTCTTTTTT
>CAZCVB010000089.1:0-5316 GCA_964501805.1 uncultured Desulfobacteraceae bacterium
GCCCAGCGGAAGCAGTTCGAAGGTCAGCCGGTCCGGTACGAGCACCGCCATCTCGGACGGCACCACGATCACATGATCTGCACCAAGTGCGGGCGGATCGAAGAGTTCTCCAATGATGAGATGGAACGGCTCCAGCTCAAGATCTCGTCGGACCGCGGATTCTACATGCTTCAGCACCGGATGGAGATCTACGGCCTCTGCGCCCGCTGCCTGTCCCAGCGGGAACCGTTGATGCCGCTGGCCATGGCCAAGAGCGGGGAACGGGTGATCGTCCGGGATGTGTCGGGGGGAAGATCGGCCCGCACCCGGCTGTCGGACATGGGGTTGCGGATGGGTGATCTCCTGGAAATCATCAATAACAACGGGACCGGAAGACTGATCCTCGGCCGTGATTGCACGAGACTGGCCATCGGCAGGGGAATCGCCCGGAAGATCCTGGTCTCGCTTACGGAAAAGAAACCCGGGGCCGAATGCGGAGAGGGTTCCTGACCGTCTCCTGTTTATCAGGACTCAGGCGATGCGTTTCAATGCCCGCCGCAGCCGGTCCCGGATCGTTCGGACCCGTCTTTCCATAGGGCCCCGGTAGCGGTAGCGGATTTTTTCCTCCCGGGTCACGGCCGCAGGGACATGCCGCAGTTTCATCTTGATGACGGCCATCTGATCGTCCCGCAGGAACCGGCGGTAGATCCGGTTCGCGGGAAACCACGCGAATTCACGAAACGAGATGGAAGCGGCCCAGTCGATGATATAGGGCCGGCCGTCCTCTCCCACCAGCGTATTGGGCGCCCGTTTGAGATCGCAGTGGGCCACGCCCCTTTCATGAACGCGGGCCACCAGCTCTTCCAGGGCGTCAAAAAACGCCTCGGGAACCGTGCCGGTGTCTTCGAGTTCTTCCAGGCTCTTCCCGGGTACCTCTTCCAATACCATCGCCAGTCCGTCGATCACCCGGTACAGCCGGGGAATCCCGTCGAGGTCCGCCAGCCTCCGGTAGGCCCTGCTCTCCCGCCACACCAGAAACCGTCCCGCCGTGTTTCGAAACAGGAATCTTCCCGTACTGAAATCCTTTACAACGGCGCGCACCCCGCGCTCCTCGACAACCCGGATGGCGGGCCGCGTGGCCGTGGGCGCGCGGAGAAGGCCGCACTGTTTTTTTGAGAGACCGGACAGGGTCAGGGTGTCAAAGGGGGACCCTCCGGTCGATTTCATCTCTCTTGTCATCTTTAAAAACAGTTTTCCTAACGTTGGTGCATCGGTTTTACCGGCGCACCACCGAGGGTTTATGCAGGTTTCAGGTGAAAAAGCACATGCCTTAACCGGATAGCCCGCTTTTTCAACGGGGGCCGTACTTGAAATAGGCCGCGCAGGTCCCTTCCGTTGAGACCATGCAGGGGCCGACCGGCGTTCGGGGTGTGCAGGCCCGGCGGAACAGTCTGCAGTCCACCGGTTTGGCCGCGCCTTTCAGGACCTTTGCGCAAAGACACCCGGCCGGTTCCGCGGCCGGGGGAACCGCCAGGTCGAATCGGCGGGCCGCGTCATGCGTTCCGTAAGGCTCGCGGACGGCAAGGCCGCTGCCGGGAATCACGCCGAGACCGCGCCAGGGGGCGTCACACGGTTCGAATACCCGCTCCATGATCTTCAATGCCCCCGGGTTTCCTTCCGGGGCGGCGCCGCGCGCGTACTGTATCCGGACCTCCGCCCGGTTCGCCTCGATCTGCTCCACCAGCATGAGGATCCCCTGGAGGATGTCCACCGGTTCGAATCCGGTCACCACGCAGGGAACGCCGTGCCGGCGGGCGAGGATTTCATATGAACCGGTGCCGATGATCGTGGTCACATGGCCCGGACAGATGAACCCGTCGATGTTCAGGTCGCCGCCGGAGAGGAGGGCCTCCATGGCCGGCGGCAGGAGCTTGTGGACGCACAGGACCGAGAAATTGTTCTGTTTTTTCTCGCGGGCCGCCAGGATCGCGGCGGCGACGGTAGGCGCCGTGGTCTCGAACCCGATGCCCATGAACACCACTTCGTGTTCCGGGTTTTCCCGGGCGATCCGGAGGGCGTCGGAGCTGGCATAGACCACGCGGACATCAGCGCCTCCCGCCCGTTCCTCCTGGAGGGACGACCGGCTTCCGGGCACCCGGATCATATCGCCGAACGTGGCGACAATCACCCCTTCCATCCGGGCCAGTTTGAGGACCCGGTCGATGTCTTCCATGGCCGTGACGCAGACGGGGCACCCGGGACCGGACACCAGCTCGATGGTCCCGGGCAGCAGGCTGCGGATCCCGTGGCGGAAGATGGCCATGGTATGGGTCCCGCAGATCTCCATGAGCCGGGCGGGCCTTCTGGAGACCGCCCGGATCCTGCGGGACAGGGCCTCGGCCATGGCCCGGTCCCGGTATTCATCCAGGTGCTTCATGCCTTCTCCTCGAATCTTCCCGGCATGCCCGCGTGCCGCATGCCCCCGCACACCGCCTGGCCCAGGGACAACCCCCCGTCGTTGGTGGGGACCCGGGCGTGGCTCATGACGCGGAATCCCGCGGCCTCGATCCCCCGGGTGACGCCGACAAGGAGGGAGGCGTTCTGAAACGCCCCCCCGCTCAGGGCCGCGACGCGGATGCCGCTCTCATCCCCGATCCGCCGGCATGTTTCCGTGATCATGTGGATCAGCGTGTTGTGAAACCGCCGGCTGATGACGCTCCTTTTCTCTCCTTTCACAAGGTCTTCCACCACCCCCCGTATGACCGGTCCGGTCCGGATGACCCACCGGTCCCCTTCCTTTCTTGTGTCCCACGGGTAAACCCCTTTTTCCCTTAGATCCTGGCACATGTCGAGTTCGACGGCCGCCTGCCCCTCGTAGGCGATGTTCCGCCGGATACCGACAAGGGCCGATACGGCATCGAAAAACCGTCCGGTGCTCGATGTCAGCGGTGAGTTGATCCCTTTTCGGCCCATGGTCACGATGATATCGGCTTTTTCCCGGTCCAGGTCCCTGACAAAGGGGATGGGAAGCCGGAAAAATCGGTCGCCGTACGCCCTGTCAAGATAGGCAAGGGCCATGCGCCACGGGGATCTCGCGGCCGCGTCTCCCCCGGGAAGCGGGACATATTCGAGATGCGCCCTGCGTGTAAAGGAGGTCAGATCCGCCAGCAGGATCTCGCCGCCCCAGATATGGCCGTCCGTGCCGAGCCCTGTCCCGTCCAGGGCCACGCCGATTACCGCATCCCCGTACCCGTTCTCGGCGAGACAGCTCACAATGTGGGCATGATGGTGCTGTACCGCCAGCGTGGGCAGTTCGTTCTGCTTTCGGGCGAAACGGGAACTCAGGTAATCCGGGTGCAGGTCATGGGCCAGGACCACGGGCCGGGCCTCGAGGATTTTTCTGAGATGGGTGACGGTCATGTGAAAAAAATCGAGGGTCTCCGCATTGTCGAGGTCCCCGATGTGCTGGCTCAGGAAGGCCCGGTTTTCCTTGGTCAGGCAGATGGTGTTTTTCAGCTCCGCTCCCACGGCCAGCACGGGGGGCATCCCCGCCATGTCATCGGGCAGAAAAACAGGGACCGGCACGTATCCCCTGGACCGCCGGATCTGTCTCGGAATGCCCTCAATGACCCGGATAATGGCGTCATCACTCCGGAGATGGATATCCCGGTTGTGAACCAGGAAAAAATCGGCGATGTCCCCAAGGTGCCTGAACGCGGCCCGGTTTTGGATGTTGATGGGTTCGTCCGTCATGTTCCCGCTGGTCATGACAAGGGCCCGGAAACCGCCTTCCATCAGCAGGTGGTGAAGGGGGGTGTAAGGGAGCATGACGCCGAAAAAGCGGTTCTTCGGGGCGACCTGTGATGAAAGACCGTGAAAGCGGCGTTTTCTGAGGATGACGATGGGGCGTCGGAAGGAGGTCAGTTCCCGGGCCTCCGTGTCATTGATATGGACGATGTCATGGGCCGTCTCCAGGTCCTTCACCATAACGGCCAGCGGTTTTTCTTCGCGGTGCTTCCGCCGCCTCAGCCTCACCACGGCCCGGTGATTTGCGGCGTCCACGCCCAGGTGGAACCCGCCGAGGCCCTTGACGGCCAGGATCCGGCCCTTTTCCAGGAGAGAGACCGCGGCCCTCACGGGATCGGGAACATCCAGCCGCCTACCGGATGCGTCCGTGAGCGTTACCTCCGGCCCGCACTCCGGGCAGGCATTGGGCTGCGCATGGAAGCGCCGGTTGCCGGGATCGAGGTATTCGGCCCGGCAGGCCCGGCACATCCGGAATTTTCGCATGGTGGTGCTTGCCCGGTCATAGGGGATGTCCTCTATGATGGTGTACCGCGGTCCGCAGTTGGTGCAGTTGATGAACGGGTAGCGGAACCGCCGGTCCCCCGGGTCCTTCATCTCGGCCAGGCAATCCGGGCAGACGCCCACATCGGGCGAGATGAGCGCCGATCGTTCCGCGTTTCCCCGGCTGGACCGGATGACGAATTCCCTGTCGTTTTTCAGGGGGATGGAGGTCCGTTCAACGGATGAGATGCGGGCAAGGGGGGGATGCTCGGGTTCCAGCGCTTCAAAAAAGCGCCGGATGCGTTTTTCGGGGCCTTCCACCTCCAGGACGACGCCTTCGGAGGTATTGGCGACGTACCCGGAAAGCCGGTAGCGGTGCGCAAGCCGGTATATGAAAGGGCGGAACCCGACGCCCTGCACGATCCCGTTTATGGACGCCCTGGCCCGTTCGTTCATGGTATGGGCTTAACCGGCATCCGTCGTCCCCGCCGCCTGCCGGATCCAGTCGAACCATGCATCGAGCCCCTCACCGGTCTTGCAGGAGACCTCGAACACGGTGAGATCCGGATTCACCTTCAGCGCCGCCTTTTTCATGGCCGCCACGCTGCAGTCCAGGTAAGGCGCAAGGTCGATCTTGTTGATAAGAAGGACCTTCGATTCGCGGAACATGAGAGGATACTTGGCGGGCTTGTCATCTCCCTCCGGCACGCTCAGGATCATGGCCTTGAAGTCCTCTCCCACCTTGAATTCCGCCGGGCAGACGAGGTTTCCCACGTTTTCCACCACCAGGAGATCCAGATGGTCGAAATCGAATTCGTCGAAGGTATCCCGGATCATGTTTCCGTCCAGGTGACAGGCCCCGCCCGTATTGATCTGGACCACGGGGATGCCTTTCTCGGCAATGCGCCGGGCGTCATGGGAGGACTGGATATCTCCCTCGATGACCCCGATGCGGACGTCATCCTTCAAGGCGTCGATGGTCTTTTCCAGCAGGCTGGTCTTGCCCGCACCGGGCGAACTCATCAGGTTGATCACCAGCAGGCCCTTTTC
>CAZCVB010000089.1:5416-8929 GCA_964501805.1 uncultured Desulfobacteraceae bacterium
CTCCATGTCCACGATGGAGAGTTCCCGGCCCGCGGTCGTCTCGATGTCCGGCCCGCCGCACAGGGGACATTCAAAGGCATACTCCTCGATCTCGAATTCCCGTCCGCACTGTCGGCATCTGCCCCTGAGCGGGACGAGGTCCATCAACAGCTTCGCGCCTTCCAGATCCGTTCCCGTGGTGATGATCTCGAAGCAAAAGGAGAGAGACTCGGGCACGATCGCGGATAACCGGCCGATGCGGAGCCTGACGGATCGCAGACGGCACGCGTTGTGCCGGGCCATCTCTTCCCTGATGATATCGATCAGGCTCTGCGCAATGGACATCTCATGCATGGCCGGCACGGGTTCCGTTTTCCAGGTGCTTACCCCTCTCTCAGGGCCGCAACCAGGGAATTGACTTTCTGCCTGGCGTCGTTGAAAACGCCCGAGAGGTTCAGGGAATGGTTGGCGAATATGCTCCCCGGATCCCCGTTGAACACGATCAGCGGTTCAAAATCGCACCTCTCGAGGTTTTCCAGTATCTTGTCCACCAGTTTCAGTGAATTCTTGTCGGTCAGGACCCCCATGAAATCAATGCGGATGGCCTTGAACGATTCAAAAAGCGCATAGGCAACCCCCTGGGCGTAATAGAAATTGTCATCAACGCGGTACCACGGGATGTTGACATCCACCAGGGACGAGGTCCGGGCGCCGGAAGCGGCGGGTTCATCCACCGCGACTACCTGTGCCACGTCACGCGGGGCGTTGATCAGCCGGGTATTGACCCCTCCCATGAGAGACGCGTACTGGTTCAGCAGTTCGATCAGATTGTCGGCGCGGGGATAAAAAAAGGACTTTCCCGAGGAGAGGTTTTCATGGAATCCCTTCAGGCTCCTGTCGGCCTCTTTCAACTTGCTTTCAGCGGATGGAAACCACCATTTGTACGGGTCATTGGAAAGCGCCGTGAAGGCCCCCTCGGCCAGGGGATCCAGCTTGTCGGTCGTCCGCATGCGCGAGAGGTTGTCCCTCAGCACCCGCACGTTGTAACGGACCACCTCCAGTTCCCCCATCTGGAAATTGGGGATGTTGTCCAGGAGCACCGTGGGCCAGAACAGGTCGTTGGGGAGCCAGTTGCCGGCCATTTGTTCGATCAGGAGCTGGTTGGTCCGGATAAAGGCGGCGCCCTTGACGCCCCGGTCCGGCAGATCCAGTTGGATACGTTCCGGTTTCCGGGAGTTGATCACCATGGTGCCGATGATGAAAACAACCAGGACCACGAAGACCACCAGCCCGGCGGCCTTTTTCCCCGTATGTTTTTTTTCCTTGGAAGACGTCTGCATGATATGTCACCTTAATTGTTTCCCGGGCGGGGTTGAAAGGGGCATTTCCGCGCAGCTCCGTGTTGCGGCGCGGGATGCGGGTCAAACGCTCATGGATCCATCTTAAAAAGGAGCATCGTCAATTGTCAATGGCAATCTTGGCGGTCCCGCCGGGCCGAAGGGTCAGCCCCGCCACTCTTTTACGGACGGGAATAGGGAGCGGTCCGTATGGGGGATGAACCGGGCCGCGCTGAAAAGGTTCATGAATTCCTGGTTCACGTTCAGCTCCATGTAGGTGATCCGGTCGCGGATGCCGGATATTTCCCGGCGGTCGCCGCGGGAAAGGAGGGCCCTGCACGCGCCTTCGAGTGAACTGTTGCCGAGGGGGACATAGGTCTCCAGGGGCAGGTCCGGGATCATGCCGATGGTGATGGCGGACCGGGGATTGATGTAGGAGCCGAAGGTGCCGGCCACGTAAAACCGTTCCAGGTCGTTCAGGGGGATGTTCACGGCGCCGGCGATGGTGGTCAGGATGGTGTACATGGCGGCCTTGGAACGCATGAGGGCGTCGATGTCCGGCTGGCTGAGGGTCAGCGGACGCCGGGTGCCGGAATCCCGGGCCGGGACCAGCACCAGGTGCGTGACGCCGCCCGTTTTTTCGAGACGGTCCCCGCACCGGGATGGGACGTATTTTCCCCTGAGATCGATCATACCCGACAGGAAGAGCTGGGCGACCAGGTCGATGAGCCCCGAACCGCAGATGCCCACGGGCGGGAGATCATCGATGGTGCCGATCTCGAACCGAAGGGTCTCCGGGTCGATGACCACCCGGTCGATGACGCCGGGACCGGCCATCATGCCCATCCCGGCCACCCCTCCCTCCAGGGCCGGCCCGGCGGCGCCGGCGCAGGCCATGAGCCAGTCGCGGTTCCCGATCACCACCTCGGCGTTGGTCCCCACGTCCACCAGGATGGCGGTCGTCTTTTCCCGGCACATGCCCGAGGCCAGGATCCCGGCGATCAGGTCGCCGCCGAAGTAACTGCCCACGTTTGGAAAAATGAAAACCGGGGCCTCCGGGTGGAGGGCCAGACCCAGGTCGGCGGCCGACATGAGATCCGGGGCGTTGACCACGGGGATGTACGGTTCCCTGCAGAGCCAGTAGGGATCCAGCCCCATGAAAAGGTGGGTCATGGTGGTGTTCCCGGCCACCGACATCCCGGCGACGGCGTTTTCCGGGATCCCGCGGCGTTTTATCATGCGGCCGATAATCTGATTGATCCGCTCGATCAGCATCCGCTGCAGTTCTTCCAGGCCGCCCTCTCCGGCCGCGTGGTGAATCCGTGTCAGGATGTCCGGCCCGACGTCGATCTGTGGATTGTGGGTGGATATCTCATCCAGGCGGTTCCCGGTTTTCAGGTCGAGGAGCCGCAGCACCAGGGTTGAACTGCCCAGGTCCATGCCCAGGCCGAAGGGGCCGTCCGTTTCCGCGGCCCCGGAGACATCCACGAGATGCCAGACGCCCCGGTCCTCGAAGAGGGTGGCGGAGACCCGGTAATCCACTCCCCGCAATATACGGGTCATCCGCTTCGCCATGGCGTACGGGACCGCAATCGCCCCCGTGCCCAGTTCCTTTTTGACGGCCTTCACCAGCCGGTCCACGTCGGCCGTGTTGTCGTCGAGGCTGGGGGACGCCATGTCCGGAGATACGCGGATGATCCAGGGATCGTTGAGTTGTGTCTGTTCCATGTCTTTTTCCACCGGGCCGCGGCTTCCCCCGGAACTAAGTCCGGAAGAGACGGCGCCCTCTCGACAGTCGCGTCAGAAAAACCCTCCTACCCCTCTCTTTTGAGCTATTACGTCCGGGCTTTTCCGGGATGACGGCGAAATCCGACGGGATCATAGGGGAAAACGCCGGACAGTGCAAACCAAAAAACAGCCGCCCGGGGATCCGGGTGGCCGGCCGGATGCCGCCGGAAAGGGCCGCCGGGTTCGCGGAGGATCGCGTGCCGCGAATCCGCCGGAACCGGTCGTTTCCCGGCCTCACGGAGAAGGACGCGCCGCGCGATGGAACCGCATTGACAGGGATTCTGAATGAAGCAATAATGAAATAAACCTGCAACCGGCCGTCCCGCCGGGCGCACAGACGGGGGCCTTTTGCAGGGCCGCCGGAGAGATGTCGGACAGCGGGACCTTTTGCGAAATGTGATGAAGACGC
>CAZCVB010000090.1:0-8853 GCA_964501805.1 uncultured Desulfobacteraceae bacterium
AATAACGCGGCGGTTTCCGGTTTTTCTTTGACACCGTCCGACACTCCTGATAATATACTTAATTTATTTGAAGTTCCATTCTACCGGGGTTCCGGCCCGATGGGGCGGTTGTCGATTCGTCATGGAATTTCGAGGGCCCGGAGACCATCTCGAGGGTTGAACGGAACGGGTCGGGGACAAAGAAAAAGGCTTTTGCAGGTGGAAACCAATCGGCGCGATTGCGAAAAGAGAGGTCTTCAGATCTCCAGCAATGATTTGCGCGATGATCCGGGAATCTCCTGAATGACATTTTCCATCAAAAAAACGGATCTCCTGGTAGGGGTCCTCATCGCCATTGTCTACATCGCCTTTTCCTTCAGCACGTTCTCCCTGCTGGAGGGCCTGGACCGGATATTCTACAGCGCCGAGATGCGCCTGGACCTTCCCCGCACCCCGGGGGAAAACCGCATCGCCATCGTTAACATCGATGACAAGAGCCTGAAACAACTGGGACCATGGCCATGGCCCAGGAAACGGATCGCCGACATGATCCGGATCCTGAAGGCGAACGGCGCGGCCGTGATCGGGGTGGACCTCCTGTTCAGCCAGCGGGAACAGAATCCCGCCCTGGACGAAATCCGGAATCTCCATCGGAGGGTCCTCGAGAAAGAAAAAACCTCCGGGGAGAACTCTTCCCTTGAGTGGATCCTCGGGGGCCTCAAGGAGATCGAAAAACGGATGGACAACGATTCCGACCTCTCACAGGCGGTTCGGAACGCCGGGAACGTGATCCTCCCCGTGACGGGAAGATTCGGCCGATACGATACGGAGCTCGTCATCCCCATCAACTCCTTCCTCAAGGAGAATTCACTGCCCTCCGCCGGAATCAGCAAAGACCTGGAGGACCGCATCTCCGTCATTCAGATCAATACCCCCTATGAATCCCTGGCCAGGGGCTGCCGAGGCCTGGGGCATATCAACCTGTCCCCGGACAGGTCCCTGGCCGGACAGGTCCATCTGCCCGTTATCAACTATCGAGGCAACATCATCCCGTCCATGCCCCTACGCCTGGCCATCGAGGGGGCCGGGCTCTCCATGAATCAGATAACGATCACGGACACGGGGATCCGGATGGGCCGCGCCCTGATTCCCACGTGGAACGGCCAAATCCTCGTCAAATTCAGGGGCAGCCGGGGCTCTTTCCCCTACTACTCCTTTGTGGATATCCTGAAGGTAAAAAAGGTGCCGGCGGTATTTGACAAAAAAATCGTCCTTATCGGATACAGCGCCTCGGAGGGCGGCTTTACCATCAGCACGCCCGTAGATCCGCACCTGCCCCGCGTGGAGTTCATCGCCAACATCGCCGAATGTCTCCGGACCGGCCGGTATCTCAAGCGGCCCGAGGCCATGCGGTATGTAGAAGCGGCCCTGATCCTGCTTCTCTCTCTTGTTTCCTCGTTCTTTTTCTCCAGGATGAACTACCTTCCCCGCACCATGATGATCGGAGGCATGCTCCTCGCCGTTTTTCTGACCGGTGTTTTCTTTTTCATCTCCCTGGACATCTGGTTCAAGACCATCTATATCGCCCTTTCCCTCGTGACCCTCTATGTGGTGTTTTCCGTCAAGGAACTGGTCATCAGTGAAAAATCGATGGTCCAGTCCGCCAAGGAAAGCATCGAAACCAACCGCATGCTGGGATTGAGTCTCCAGAGCCAGGGTCTGCTGGACCTGGCGTTCGAGAAATTCAGGAAATGCCCCCTGGACGATGCCATGAAGGACGTGGTCTACAACCTGGGACTCGATTTTGAACGAAAGCGAATGATCAATAAGGCCATATCCGTCTACGAGCACATCCTCCGCGAGGGGGGCGGATATCGGGATCTCGATACCCGCATCCCGAAGCTCAAAAAATTCGTGGGAGAACTGCCGCTGGGGAAACACGGAGAGAAAAGACAGGGAAAAATCCTCATATCGGATGAACTGGAAACAAAGCCCACCATTGGCCGATATGAAATCCTGGGAGAACTGGGGCAGGGCGCCATGGGCGTGGTCTACAAGGCCCGGGACCCGAAGATCAACCGGCTGGTGGCCATAAAAACCATCCGGTTCTCCGACGACTTCGAGGACAAGCAGATTATAGAAGTGAAAGAGCGCTTTTTCAAAGAAGCCGAACTGGCAGGGAAACTCTCCCATCCCTCCATCATCGCCATCCATGACGTGGGAGAGGATTATGAGCTGACCTACATGGCCATGGAACTCCTGGAAGGAAAGGACCTCGACTATTACTGCCGGAAAGGGCATCTCCTGCCGCTCCGGAAGGTCATCGACATCGTGGCCGATACGGCGGAGGCCCTGGACTACGCGCACAGCCACGGCATCATCCACCGGGACATCAAGCCCGGCAACATCATGCTCCTCGAAAACGGCACCATCAAAGTAACCGATTTCGGGATTGCCAAGGCGGTCTCCTCCTCCCAGACCAAAAGCGGCATCATTCTGGGCACGCCCAATTACATGTCACCGGAACAGATCAACGGCCGTCCCCTGGACGGTCGGTCGGACATCTTTTCCCTGGGATCCGTCTTCTTCCAGTTGCTGACCGGCAGGCTTCCTTTCAGCGGAAAGACCTTGACGGAACTCTTCTACCAGATCACCCAGGGGAGGCATCCTTCCCCCCGCAAGTTCAATCCCCGGATCATGAAACCCTGCGAACAGATCATCGACAAGGCCCTGGCCAAGGACCCGGATGACCGGTTCCGGAGGGCCGCCGACCTTGCCAAGTACCTGAGGCTCCTCGGAAACCGGATTGACAGTATCCTGGCAAAAAAAGGGACGCCGGGAAAGACCGCCTAAGCCCTTTCGCGCGGACCGGACCCGATGGGAAA
The DNA here is from genome assembly GCA_964501805.1 of uncultured Desulfobacteraceae bacterium. Classification (GTDB taxonomy): domain Bacteria; phylum Desulfobacterota; class DSM-4660; order Desulfatiglandales; family Desulfatiglandaceae; genus CAZCVB01. The sequence continues at coordinate 2,865 of CAZCVB010000090.1, forward strand.
CGCGGCCTACGCGCCTTCCGCCGGCGCGTCGCCGTCCGGTGCCGAGATGAGGGTTCCGATATCCGGGTGTGACCGCAACGTCTTCAGGAGCTGTTCCGTACGGCGCCTCAGGCGGCTTTCCAGGACGCTCACGATTCCTTTCATCACCTGGTAGCCGATGGCGGGGTGGTCGTCGAGGATGTCGAGAAGTTTGTCCGCGGAAATCGTTAACACCTCGCACGGCTCGATGCAGAGGGCATGAGAGGTATAGGATGAGCCGGGAAGAAGGGCGGACCATCCGAAGGAATAGCCCGGTTTGACCGATCCCAGGGAGATATCGGCGTTATCCGATGCCGTCACCTCCAGGAGGACCTTCCCCTTGAGGAGCATGTAGAACTCCTCGGCCGGCTGCCCTTCCTTGAAAATGACCGCCTGCCGGCTGAAAATCTGCACCTGAACAAAGGGGAGAAGCCGTCCCAGGGCCGAGTCTTCCAGATCCGACAACAGGTGGATTTTTCTTAAATCTTCAAAGGTGACCATAAACCTACCTCCAGGAGCCGTCCCGGATTTTCCGGTATCAGATCAGGATGAAAACGATGACGACAAAAAGCGTCGCCAGCCCCGCCCCGATACCGATGGGCAGCGTCCCTTCCAGGATGTCCGCGTAGATCTCCTGTTTCTTCACTCGCAACCGGTTCCGGGGGACCCCTTTCAACAGCCAGTAACTGACCGCCGCCAGAAGGACGACCCTGGCGGTAAGATCTCCGGCAAGCCGGCACAGAATACCCGTCAGGCCTTTCACGAAAAACCGTTCGCTGGCACGGTTGATCCCGTTCATGCCCCTGTCCATAAGCCGATAGAACAATCGCGCGCCCATTCGGTATATCCAGTCCACGTCAAGATTGATGCTGCGCATCTCCGCAGGATAAATCCCCGAAAGGAGGAGAAGGGTAAAGGCCAGGGCCGAAAAAAACAGGAGTTGGGTCTGTCCGAGTATGTGGGGAGCGGTATAGGGGACATAATCCACTGCATAGGGCAGCAGCCGGTACAGGGGTCCGGGAAAGGTCCCGATAAAGACACACAAGACCGCGGCGGTCCCCATGGCCAGGAGCATGTTGAGGGGGGCCTCCCTGGGCCGCATGCCGGAGTCATGGGAAAAAAAGGCGAAAAAGGGAATCTTGATCCCGGCATGATGAAAGACACCGGCGGATGCGAACAGCAGGATGAACCATATGGCCCTCATGTGCCCACCGGCCGCCGCGTCCATGATCATGGACTTGCTGACAAACCCGCTGAAGAGCGGAAAGGCGGAAATGGAAGCGGCGCCCACCATACAGAAGATGCAGGTAAAGGGCATGGTCCGGTACAAGCCGCCCAGGTCCGTCCCGTTGATCTTTCCCGTACGGTACATCACCGCCCCCATGGACATGAACAGAAGGGCCTTGAAGAGGATATCGTTAAAGGCATGGGCCACGGCCCCATTGACGGCCAGCGCCGTGCCGATCCCGATGCCGCAGACCATGAAGCCGACCTGGTTGATAAGGCTGTAGGCGAGGACACGCCTGAGGTCGTTTTCGATAACGGCATAGAAGATGGGAAAGGCCGTCATAATGGCCCCGATCCAGATCAATGCCTCGGTACCGGGAAACGCGCGGGCCAGGGCATAGACGGCGCTTTTTGTGGTGAAGGCACTCAGGAAGATCACTCCCGTGATGGTGGCCTCCGGATAGGCATCCGTCAGCCATGGATGGAGAACGGGCCAGGCGCAATTCAGACCGAACCCGAAAAAAATAAAGTAGGAAGAGAGGCTGCCCAGGCCGATGTAATCGAACTGTATGGAACCGGTCTCCCGGATATAAAGAACAATTCCCGCAAGCAGGCAGAGGCCGCCGGCGGCATGGAGCAGCACATAGCGGTACCCCGCCGCGGAGGACGCCTTTGTCCTGCGGGTCCAGATGAGCATGACGGAACTGATGGTCAACATTTCCCAGAACACGAAAAAGCTGATCATATCCCCCGCAAAAACAACACCCAGGGCGCTGCCGGCATAGACGAGTCCCGCTATGTGCTGAAGATCATCCTTCAGATGGAGGGCATAGAGGATTGCGATAAAGGAAATCAGGTGAAAAATATAACCGAAAAGAAGACTGAGCCGGTCCACTCGGCCAAGAACCATGCGATAGTCGAGGACCTGCACCACCCAGTGCGCCCCTTCCGGGATACTGATCAAATTGATAAAGCCGATAAGCGGGATGAGAAGCAGAAAAGCACTCTTCAGCTTCCCCCTGAAAAAAGGAACCAGCAGGCCTCCCGCAATAAACACAACCGGCGGCGGAACCGTGCTAATCATAATAGTCCTCTCGTCTCTTTACCAGGGGTCTCAGGACGTATTTTGCCACAAGGACAAGGACCACGCAGGCTATAAAGCCGTAAACCGCATAGAATTCCGGCCATTTCTCCCAGCCGAAATGAGGATGTTTGTGTACGAAGACCTCCAGCCCCAACAGCACGAAAAGCGAACCGTAAAAACACCCCAGGAGTCTTTTTACGTTCCCGGGCCGGTCAAAAAGGTATTTCTTCCCGCCGCGATTTTCTGCGTCCGAAACCGGGGGCGCGTCCTCCCGCCGGATCAGTACCGGCACATCATTTTCATTTTTCATCTCTCTTCCCTCTTCTCCTAATCCGGCCATCGGCACATACCGCGAGTATGCACCGACGGATACGCCTTGTAGACGAACCAAAATCCGGCGCAATTTTGATGGACTCGTAAAAAGTCCATCAACAGGTCGAAGGCGGGTGAGCCCCGGCCTGGGGTGGGGGTGAAACCATTTGAATTCACTTCAAATAGCGGGGGAGGGGGAACCCTTCCCCGCCTCGTAAAAAGACGTTCTACGATTTTTTACGAGGTTATCAATTTTGTTCAATCCTTTTTTGCCGAGGCCCTAATGAATCGTGTTTAAGAGAATAACGCCCAGATACACGGCCCCGATGGTGACGGCGATGAAAAAAGCCCGCCGGTAACCCGGCACCGGTTCATGGGTAAGTTCCATTTTTTCCTCGCCCGGCGCATTCATGGACTTCATCTCCCTGTGTTGTGCCGATTCTATCGGTATGATGCAGGCAATTCACGGGGGACCGGCACCCTCCCCCTCCCCCCAAAGCCGGTATTCAATCCCTGCCGCCTGGAGGAACGGCCGAGGCTCCGGGTCATATCCCCGTCACACTCCGGGCCACCATTTGCGCCAGCCTGAAAAACGGCTGGGGGTAGAAGAGCAGCAGGATTGACATCAGGGCCGTGATCACCAGCGGGACCACGCAGAAAAGCGGGGCCTCCCTGACGCCTTCATCAAACATGGCCTCGTCCGGGGTACAGAAAAAGGCCTTGTAAACGATGGGCATAAAATAGGCCGCGTTCAGAAACGAGCTGAAAAGAAGGACGCACAGCATCGACGTTTGATGGGCCTGCAGCGACCCCAGCACAAGGTACCACTTGCTGATAAACCCGCCGCAGGGCGGCACGCCGGTGATGCTCAGGGAACCGATCAGAAAGGCCGTCATGGTGACGGGCATTCGCCGGCCGATACCGACCATCTCACTGATATTTTTCTTCCCCGTGGCCACGAAAATCGCCCCCGCGCAGAAAAACAGCGTGATCTTTCCAAAGGCATGCATGGCGATGTGGACCACGCCGCCGGTGATCCCTTTGGGCGACAGGAGCGCTACCCCCAGCACGATGTAGGAAAGCTGGGCAATGGTTGAAAAGGCCAGCAGGCGCTTGAGGTTGTCCTGGGACAGGGCGATGAACGATCCCATGAGAATCGTCACGGATGCGACGAACAGGATAAACGGGCTGAAATGAAGGGAGTGAAGGAGATCGATCCCGAAAACACCCGTCAACACCCGGACGATGCTGAAGACGCCGACCTTCACCACGGCCACCGCGTGGAGCAGGGCGCTGACCGGCGTGGGGGCCACCATGGCGGCGGGAAGCCAGGAATGAAGGGGCATGACCGCCGCCTTGGCAAACCCGAAGATAAAAAGGACCAGGAGAAGCCCCAGGAGGGCCCTTGAACCGGTGCCTGCCAGGAAGCCCTGGCCCGAAAACTCGAGGGTCCCGGACAGGTGGTACGATATCAGCATGGCCGGCAGAACAAACCCGATGGAGGTCCCGACAATATACAGCAGATACTTTCGCCCGGAGGAGCGGGCCTCCCTGTCCTGGTGGTGGGTAACCAGCGGATAGGTCGCAAAGGAGAGCATCTCGTAGAAAAGGTACAGGGTCAGGAGATTGGCGGAAAACGCCACCCCGATGGTTGCCGAGAGGGCGAGGGCGAAAAAGCAGAAATACCGCGTCTGGCCGTGTTCGGAAAGCCCCCTCATGTAACCGATTGAGTAAGCCGACGTCACGATCCACAGGGAAGAGGAGACAAGCGCGAAAAGCATCCCCAGGGCATCGACACGGAACTTGATGGCCACCCCGGGCAACACCTGCGCCACCGTCCAGACAATCTCGGTGCCGCCCAGGACGGCGGGAAGCATGGAGATCACGATGAGAAACTTGGCGATGGCCGCCACGAAGGTCCAGCTCTCCCGCACATTGGGGGACCTGCTGGAGGCGAGGACCGGCAGGATACAGAGGGAAACAAGGACGGCCAGGAGCGGTTTTATGGAAAAAACGGTTTCCATCACAGGATCGCCTTCGGTATGGCAGGATTCACGACATGGATAACGATGTCTCCGGTGTACAGGCCCACGAGCACGAGCCCTGCCGCCACCAGCAACAGCGGCACGACCATGGCAAGGGGCGCCTCTGCCATGACCAGCCCCGCGGCATCCTCTCCGTGAGCGGCATCGAACGGCTCATAGTAACCGATCTCAATGACCCTGAAGAAAAGAACCACGTTCACCAGGCTGCTGAAGAGCAACGCGACCATGAAACCGTAATGCCCCGCGGCGACGGCGCCGGAGATCAGGTACCACTTGCTGAAAAACCCGCAGGTGGGGGGGACGCCGATGATGGAAAGGGCGCCGATCACGAAGGCCCCCATGGTAAACGGCATCTTTCGGAAAAGCCCTTTGAGGTCTCCGAAATGGTATCCGCCCGTGCGATAGACGATATTGCCGACCGCCATAAAAACGCACAGGGTCATGAGGGCGTCATTGGCGATGTGGAGAATCGCTCCCGTCATTCCCGCCCGGTTTCCCAGCCATACCCCTCCCACCATGTAGCCCACTTCCGCGACGATGACGTATGTCAGCATCTTCTTCAGATTCCGCTGGGTAAGCGCCATGATCCCTCCCATCACGATGGCGATCACCGCCAGCCAGACGACGGCGGTGTTCATCGCCGCGACACTGAAAGCAAAATCGGGGCTGAACACGGAGAAAATCAGGCGGATCATGACATAGATCATGACCTTCGTCATAAGGGGAGCGATGAGGCTGCTGGCAACGGATGGGGCGAAGGTGTACGCATTGGGCAGCCACACGTGCAGGGGGAAAAAGGCCATCTTGAGCCACACCCCCACCATGCAGATGATAAATGCCGCCAGGAGGGTCCGGGTATGGAAAAGCGGGGGCAGAAGACGGGCGATATCCGCCATGTTCAGTGAACCGGTCAGGATATAAAGATATCCGATTCCCAGCAGATAAAAACAGGCGCCGATGGTGCCCATGTAGAGGTAGTTCAGGGAGGCCAGAGGGGAACGGTCCGGGTCGCCCATGGCGATGAGGCCGTATCCGGTGAGGGAGGCGATTTCCAGGAGCACATACAGGTTGAAGGCATCCCCGGTTACCGTGATACCCATCAATCCGGTCACGAACAGGATGTAGAGCGTGTAAAAAGGCCCTTCTTTACCCGAAAAATCCCGGTCGACGGCCTTTTTGCCGCTGATCAGGTTGAGGAGGGCCACGGTCGCGACCACCGTCAGGACCAGGGCGTTGAGATGATCCACGAAATAGGCGATGCCCCATGGCGGGGGCCAGTTGCCCAGCCGGTACCGGACCGGAC